>NZ_JBQTDC010000024.1:0-65461 GCF_052353045.1 Halomonas sp. AOP7-B1-5
GTAACAAAAGCGAATCAAACTTGGCTCAAGGTTCAAACGAATAGTACTGCAATATTCCGAAGAATATTACTGTGTTCGCTTGCCTTGATATTTGGTGACTTGTCACCCTCATCGGCAAACGCCCACATGAATTACCTGATCAAATTATTAAAGAGCTACCGAAGGACGCTGCCCGTTCGATGTGGGGCGTATTCTACCCAATTTCTCCGAAGGGTCAACCACTTTTTGCATTTCTTTTAAGACGATAGTGCATCTATAGAAGAAACGTCTTTCTTCCGGCTGCCTATAGCTATTCAGGCTTCACGGCAGCCAAGCGCGCGAGCAACTCCTGGCGTCTGGATTCAGACGTAAAGGCTTCGGTGATGGCATTGCGATTCAATTCGACAAAAGCGTCTTCATCCCAGCCAAATGCTTCAGCGCAAGCTATATGGTTAGCCAACAGCCCACCACCGAAGTAGGCAGGGTCATCCGAACTGATGGTGACGTTTAGTCCTTTATCTAAAAGTGCTGGCAACGGATGGTCGATTAATTCATCAACCACCTTAAGACTAGTATTGGAAAGTGGACATACCGTGAGTACCGTTTGCTGCTCATAGAGGCGATCCACGACCTCATCACTTTCCAGACAGCGGATGCCATGATCAATACGACAGACATCCAGCATATCCAACGCTTCGAGAATATACGCTGCAGGCCCTTCCTCTCCGGCATGAGCCACCCGAGCCAAGCCTATCTCTTTAGCACGGTTGAAAACGGCGACAAATTTAGAGGGCGGATGATCACGCTCAGCGCTATCCAGACCAATGGCATCCAGTAGCTTCCAATAGGGTGCCGCCTGCTCAAGCACCTGAAGCGCCTCATCGGCAGGTCTGTCGCGTAAAAATGCCATGATCAAACCAACACTTAGGTCTAGCGTTTGCTCGGCTTCTTCTTTGGCACGTAACAATCCGGCCATGACAACATCAAGTGCAATGCCACGCTGTAAGTGAGCCTGAGGGTCAAAATGCATATCAATGTGAACAACGCCTTCACTGCTGGCCCGCTTGAAATAATCCATGGCCAGATCAAAAAAATCCTGTTCGTGACAAAGAACATTCATGCCCTGGTAATACAGATTTAAAAACCCTTGCAGATCCTTGAACTGATACGCGGCCTTGGCTTCACCAACGGAGGCATACGGCAACGTGATGCTATTACGCTCCGCCAGCGCAAACATAAGCTCTGGCTCAAGAGAGCCCTCAATATGTAAATGAAGCTCGATTTTAGGAAGACGGCGTAAAAAATCCTGCATGACTTTTCCTTAGCGCTCTTAGAGTAAGCGCATTACTTTCTTTGACTGAGCTCTCCAGCACTTAGGTGCCAGTGGTGACTTATCTGATGTGCTAGTCCGCCAATCAAGCCGTGGTGAACAAAAAAGATAACGGTGCGCCCTGCTAACCACTTAGAAAGCGCATTGGCCACCTTTTCAGCAGTGTCATGATCGATCGCGGCAAAGGGCTCATCCAGAATAACCACCGAGGGATCCATTAATAATAGCCGAGCGAGTGCAACGCGTCGGGCTTGGCCACCCGAAAGCTGCTGGCCCCGCTCACCTACCGGCGTTTGCAGCTGCCTGGGAAGTGATTGAACCCACTCATCCAGCGCCATCGCCTCAAGCACATCCCACAGCTCGGCGTCGCTGGCATCAGAATTGCCTAGACGCAGATTATCTTCCAGCGAAGCATCAAAAAGATCCACCTGCTGCGTCAGCAATGCAACACGCTGGGATCGCTGACATTCAGGCACCCTAACAGGCAAGCAGTCACCTACGCTAACATCGCCGCTAGACGCTACAAGGCGGCCGGTTAAAAGCGCCGCCAAGGTACTTTTACCTGCACCGGAACGCCCCGTAATAAGCGCCTGCTCGCCTGGCATAAGCTGAAATGACACGTTAACAAGCGCTGGCTCTATACTGCCAGAATAGCGATAGGTTACATGATCCAACGACAAGTCAAGGCCGCGGGCGGGTAAGGACTGATCCTTATCCAATACCCCTTCAGACCCTAGTGCATTTAACCGCTCTGCCGCGGCGACGCTGCCACCCAAGCGCGCAAAAGCGCCAGGAAGCGGAGTGAAAACCTCATTAATACCCAGAAGCACCAGCAGCAGCATCACAAGAATAGGCCCGGCGATGACATCACTTGCCACCATCATACCGCCTACCCATACCATCCATAGCAACAAAAGCCCGGTAATGACGCCAATAATACTGTTACCCAAGGCAACGCTGCGCCCAAGGCGACGCTGATTATCTAACGCCGCCATTTCATGTGTCTGCACTTGATTTCGGTGCCAAGTGGCCGTGCGATAAGCTATCAGCTCCGCAGAGGCCTGCAACTGATCAACCACTAACCGACGAAGCCCTTCTTGATCAGCCACCTGGCGATGGCTATGCGCAAAGCTTAAGCGCGCCACTCCATAAGTAAGGCCCAACCAAAGGAGAAGCAGTACACCCCCTACCCAAAGCGCAACACCGGGCAGCCAAATGGCAATAAAGAGACTTACGCCAGCAATGACCAGCAGACTAACCAGCGGTGGCATCAACAGCCGCAGATATAAATTATCCAACGCATCGATATCGGCGGTTAAGCGGCCCAACCAATCACTCACACGCTGGCGCCGTAAGGCAGCCTCATCTAACTGCATTAACTGCCCAAAAACCCGATAACGCAGATCGGCCAACAGGCGCAGCACTGTATTGTGGTTGTAAAGACGCTCAATATAGCGGGCAACCGTACGTAACAGCGCAAAAAACCGGATACCCCCACCCGGCACATACACATCCAATCTAGCGGGCATCCCCAACAAAAAGGCGATACCGGTTAACGCACAAGCAGTAATAAACCAGCCGGAAAGCCCTAATAGTGCAAGACCAGCAGCAAGGGTTAACCAAATGAGCAAAGCGCCCAGCATAAACTTTTGTCGGCGCTTCACCATTAGCGCCACCCAAGGCAACAGCGCACGTCGCGCTTGGGATAGCATGGCCACAGAAGATGACGCGTTATGTTTCATAACATATCTCCTCCAGGTGGCCATTACGCATTTCAAGATGCCGCTGAGCTGCCTTAATAGCAGCCGGGTGATGAGTCGCCATGACCATTGTGCGTCCTTGGGCCGCCCACGTAAGCAACGCCTGAATAACCACCTCTTCGGTTTCTGTATCCAGGCTTGCCGTTGGTTCGTCGAGCAAGATCAAAGAGGCGTCACTCAAGTAAATACGTGCCAAGGCAAGGCGCTGCGCCTGGCCACCCGACAAGCCTAGTCCACGCTCACCTATCATTGAGTCCAAGCCATGGGGCAGCTTTTCTAACAGAGCCTTCAAGCCTGCCTGATGAAGCGCCTCCAGCATGGCCGGTGCATCTGCATGTGGGTTAGCTAAGTGCAAGTTATCAGCCAAACTGCCATGTAACAGACTTGGCTGCTGGTCGAGCCAGGCATAACGGGGTTGCGCTAGCTCCAGAGAGCCTTGAGATGGCATTAGAAAACCGGCCAACAGAGCCAGAAGCGTTGATTTACCGCTTCCCGACGGACCGCTAATGGCAATAATGCTACCTTTTTTCACCGTTAGATCAATCGGCCCTAACACCCGACCACGATTCGCGTACTCCACACTCACATTTTTCAATACGGCAATGTCATCGACCGCATCAGGCTCATTCAGAGAGCTTCGCTGCACGCTCGTTTCATTAAGCACTGTAATCAGACTTTCCGCCGCACCCAGCGCCGTTGCCCGGTCATGATAGTGCTGGGAAAGCGTCCTTAAGGGCTGAAAAAATTCTGGAGCAAGCAGCAATACAGCTAATCCAGAAAAGAGTGTTAGTGACGTTGCCGGCCCGTAATCGATATACCCAAGCAAGCCAAAACCCACGTACATCGCGATCACCGCAATAGCCACCGATGCAAAGAACTCAAGCACGGCAGAAGATAAAAAAGCCAGCCGGAGAGTCCGCATACTTAACCGACGGTAGTCATCAGTTGCCCACCATACATCTTTATGCGCACTCGCCGTTCTGCCGAATAGCTGAAGCGTACTCATTCCCCGCACGCGATCAAGAAAGTGGGCAGAAAGACGTGCCACAGCCGCAAACTGATCGCGATTAACCCGTTCAGCCCCCATACCCACCAGCGCCATGAATAGAGGAATGATCGGCGCGGAAATTAACAAAAACACAGCCACCAAATAATCAAGCCTGATCACGACCAAGAAAATCAGTAGTGGCAGCAAGGCGGTAATACGTAGCTGGGTATAAAAACGTGCGAAATAGCCATCCAGAGCTTCGATATTCTCCACGGCCTGAGTCGCCAAAGCCCCGCTTTGTTGGTAAGCCAGCCATACCGGCCCAAGCGCCCAACATTTATCTAGCACTTGGCGTCGCGCATGCTGGCGAATGCGCAAACTAGCCTCTAGGCTAATCGTTTCCTGTGCCCACTGACATATACCCCGCCCCAGCACACAAAGCGCCAGCAAAACCAGCACGTTAACAAGTTGATAAGGAGATTGCTGATGAACAGTAAGCTGCTCCACCAGCCACGCAAGACCGACTACGATGATAACCGTCTGCACGCCCGCTAAAACGCCAAGAAAAGCGGCGAGATGTAATCTTCGCCGCTCTAATGCTGCTAACGCTTTCAACCAGGAGCGAGCGGTCAACGACTGCTCTGTCATCTGGATGCCCCTGGCTTAGTGATATCCTTCACCCACACGCACCTTGCCGCGGAATACCCAGTATGTCCATGCGGTATATACCAGGATAATCGGGATAACAAAGAGTACGCCGATCAGAAGAAATAGCTGTGACTCAGGCGCCGACGCTGCATCCCACAGCGTGTAATTAGGCGGTACAATCATCGGCCATTGACTTACAATCAAACCAAGATAAGTGGACACATAGATGCCGATGGTAGCAAGAAAGGGATAGCTTTCACGTCGCTGCTTGACCGACCTAAATACCAGAAAGGCAAATAACAGCGCCATTGCCGGAAAGATCCAGATTAAACGAAGATTACCAAACCAGCGCTCCCAAACTACCTGATTTACAAAAGGCGTCCAGATACTGATGATGGCAAATACGACCAGCACCATGGCCAGCAAAATGGGAGTAATTTTATACGCCCATTCCTGCACATGCCCTTCAGATTTCAGAATAAGCCATGTAGAACCTAACAGCGCGTAACCTGCCATCAGACCCAAGCCGGTTACCACAGTAAAAGGCGTCAACCAATCAAACGCGCCGCCAGTATAAACAAAATTCTCGGTTTGGAATCCCTGAATATAAGCCCCCACAACGACCCCTTGAGCAAAGGCCGCAATTGCGGAACCCCAGCTAAAGGCACGATTCCACCAGTGCCGGTTACGGCGTGACTTAAAGCGAAACTCAAACGCGATACCGCGAAAAATCAAACCGGCCAGCATAAGAAACACACCCAGATAAAGCGCTGGCAGAAAGATCGAATAGACCAAGGGAAACGCCGCTAGTAGGCCAGCCCCCCCCAGCACCAGCCAGGTTTCGTTTCCATCCCATACCGGCGCGATGGAGTTCATCATTACGTCACGAGAGTCTTCATCCGGGGCGAACGGGAATAGAATGCCTAACCCCAGGTCAAAACCATCCATCAATACGTACATGATGACGCCAAACCCAATAATCCCAGCCCAAATAATCGATAGATCAAACATTTCCATGATTTAGCTCCTCACCGGGTCAACGTCGTCATCAAAGGGAGTATGGGCCGCAGATAACGGGCGTTTGGGGCGGTCGGCATCTCGGTCAGCCGATGCCTGTGCATGCTCGGGCAGCATGCCATTACGCACCACGCGGGTTATATAATAGATACCGGCGTAAAAGACGACGGCATACACCAACACATAACCAATTAACGTAGCCAAGGCCATCCAACCGGTCAGCGAAGGAGTAACCCCTTCTGCATGCGTCATCACTCCGTATACTAGCCAAGGTGCACGGCCCGATTCGGTAACTACCCAGCCTGCAAGAACGGCGATAAAAGGTAGAGAAATCATGCCCACCAGTGTCTTAAGAAATACTGGACTCTCATAGATACGACCTTTACGGCGCAGGAGAAGGCCAACAAATGCGGTTGCAATCATTAACAGGCCAATACCCACCATTACCCGGAAAGACCAGAAAACGAGCATGACAGGCGGCTGCTCCTCAGGCGGTACCTCGCTAATGCCTGGAATTTCACCATCAAATGAGTGCGTCAAAATGAGGCTTGCCAGATTGGGAATGCCAATAGCCAAGCGGTTTTCCTGAGCCTCCTGATCCGGCAGCGCAAACAACAGTAAGGGCACGTTAGTCGCCGTTTCCCAGTGACCTTCCATTGCTGCCACCTTAGTAGGCTGATGTTCAAGCGTATTTAGGCCATGATAATCGCCTACTACTGCCTGAAGAGGCGTCAAAAACAGCAGTAGCCATAAACACATTGAAAGCGCACGCCGATTGGCCTCTGGATCACGACCACGCAGCAAGAACCATGCGCTCACGCCGGCAACGACAAAACCACCGGTAATAAAGGAAGCCATTGCCATATGCGCAAAGCGATAAGGGAAAGAGGGATTAAAAATTGCTTCGCTCCACGAGGTTACGTGGAAGCGGTTATCGATAAGCTCAACGCCTGCTGGCGTATGCATCCAGCTGTTAGCCGATAATATCCAGAAAGCAGAAATAAACGTTCCCACAGCTACCATGGTCGCAGCCAGCAAATGGATGCCCTGAGGCACTTTTCCACGGCCAAAAAGCAATATGCCCAAGAAAGCTGCTTCAAGGAAGAAAGCGGTCACCACTTCGTAGCTGAGCAATGGGCCAATGAAATTGGACGCCGCCAGAGAGAAGTTGCTCCAGTTCGTACCAAACTGGAACGACATCACAATTCCTGACACAACACCCATACCAAACACAACGGCAAACACTTTTGTCCAAAACAGCGCCAGCCGGTCCCAGGCCGGGTTTTGCGTTTTGAAAAAAAGTCCTTGTAATAGCGCAATATAAGACGCTAATCCAATCGTGAACACAGGGAATATAGTGTGAAAGCAGACAACAAATGCGAATTGGATTCGCGACAACATTAAGGGATCGAGTTCCATTACACGCTCCTAGGCCTGAATTGATATCCCATTCATGGTTAATACAAGCTTAGTTGTGCCTCGCGGGCTGTGCATTTTAGTTATAAGCACTAAGCCTATTCTTTACTTATATTGTCATCTTACTGACTTACCTCTTACTATACACCGACCAATTTTCTTCAAAACGTGACTCATTGACGCACATCAAATAACGCCGATAAATTATTAAGATAAAACTACAATACTCACCATATAGCCGGTATAAGCTATAAAAAGAGTAAATAGCACGCCGCCCTCCAAACGATTAATTCGGCGAGGGCGTCCACGCCAGGAAAATGCGAACAGGATCATCAGCAGTGTCATACAAGTCATGATGCTCCAATCACGCACCAGCACTTCGCGGCCTGCATCGATCGGGGCAATAACCCCCGCCAATCCGACCACCGCCAAACTATTAAACAAGTTAGAACCCACGACATTGCCCAGCACCATGTCGTGCTCTTTACGGCGCAGCGCACTAATTGATGAGGCAAGTTCCGGCAACGATGTGCCTACCGCCACGACGGTTAAACCGATAATCAGGTCGCTCACTCCAAAACGTTGAGCAATTTCGACCGCTCCCCATACCAACATGCGCGAGCTAACAATCAAAAATACCAAGCCAACCAATGTCCACATAATAGCTTTGCCACGTGACATGGACTTACTATCGAGCGATTCAGACACATCATCGACAAGTGAGTCGTCTTGCTGTTTTTTCGAGCGGATGATACTAAAACCAATAAACACGGCCAGGGTCACTAGCAAGACAGCCGCCTCCCAACGTGCAACCCAACCGTCCCATAGCATGAGACCGGTAATAAGCGTGACCAGTATGAGAAACGGCATCTCTTTACGGATAACGCTTGAGTGCACGGCCAAGGGAGCGATGAGCGCCACAAACCCCAATACCAGGCCAATATTGGCAATATTGGAACCATAGGCATTGCCTACCGCCAACCCTGGATTACCTTGTAAGGCAGCTAATACAGACACCATCATTTCTGGCGCTGAGGTACCAAACCCAATCACCAGCATACCGATCAGCAAGGGGGAGAGGCCGAGCCAGCGTGAGGTAGCGGCAGCGCCGTCAACAAACTTCTCAGCACTCCAGATCAATAACACCAATCCTACCAATACCGCTAGAACAGGAAGCAACATTTCATTTCCTTATTGAACAAATATTAGGCACTATCGCGGCTGCATCCTTGACTAACCCGATGCTCCGGTCAAGTACGATATAAGCTATTATTTGTCTAAGCCGGATTTGTAAGCTAAATGGCCTAGACTCTGTTAGTTTTACTTTGAATTCGCATTGAGAGTGTCGCATTTGCCCCACTATCGTTTGATGAAACGCCCTTCACTTCCGGTCAATACGCCTCTGGTAGATCGCTTACCGCCTGAAACCCGTGTTCAGCGCAGGCGCTTACGAGCATGCCATGAGTGTGACTGGATTTCGGCATTACCCCCCTTAGGGTCTGGAGAAAAGGCCAGCTGCCCGCGATGCTCGCATGTATTGGTCAAACGTCACCGCTACCCAGCTCAGCGTAGTATGGCATTAGCTATTGCGGCACTTATTGCATTAATAGTGGCAGTATCGTTTCCGTTTGTGAGTTTCAACGTTAGCGGTGTTGGGAACCGTATTGAGCTATCGCAGACCGCAACCACCCTTATTGCCTTTCATCAGCCCGTGGTTGCCATCATTGTTATTATGACCATTGCCGTTCTACCAGCGGTTTACCTGCTCAGTGTTATCTGGCTACAGTTTGGTCTTTTGCATGGCAAGCCTTTAGCATTTAGTCGCGATATTGCGCGCTCTCTTGCCCATCTGACGCCCTGGATGATGGCCGATGTATTTATTATTGGGGCGCTGGTAAGTTTGATCAAAGTAGCTGGCATGGCGGAGATAGACCTAGGTATTTCATTCTGGGCATTTTGCGTCTTTGCGATACTTTTATTAATGACCACTCAATCAATTGATGCCGACTGGATGTGGTTCTCTTTAGAAGGGGAGCCCCTTGCCCCGGAAGGCACACAAACTGGAATGACCGCATCCCGCCAGGACCTTACAGGATGCCCTACCTGTGGGCTTATCAATGCGTTTTCCCGCGGACGCAAGTCACGCTGTATCCGATGCCATGAAAAGCTCCACCATCGATTACCGTTTAGCTTACAGCGTACCTGGGCGCTGCTCGGCGCTGCCACCATCATGTATATTCCGGCCAATGTTTATCCTATTATGACCACCACCAGCCTAGGGCACAGCGGCTCATCTACGATTATTGGTGGCGTGGTTCAGCTCATGCAAATGGGCTCCTGGCCAGTGGCGGCGGTTATTTTTATTGCCAGCGTTATCGTACCGGTAGGTAAGCTGCTTGCACTTTCATGGCTATGCATTGCGGTACAGCGCAGCGGCCGTCCCAACACCATTAGCCGCACCAAGCTTTATCGAATAACCGAATTCATTGGGCGCTGGTCAATGGTCGATGTATTTGTGGTCGCTATTCTGGTTGCCTTGATTCGCGCTGGCTCACTCATGTCGATTACCCCCGGCCCTGCCGCACTGGCATTTTCCTCAGTGGTGGTTTTGACTATGCTCGCCGCCATGACTTTTGACCCCCGTTTAATATGGGATGCCCCCGAAACCAAGGCATCCACACCAGATAATCGCCACTCAGGGAGCCATTAATGGGTAATGATACCCCGATAAACAATGAGCAAGAGCCTGACCTGAACAAGGCCAAGTCTTCTCGGCAAACTCGCCTTTCGCCCATATGGATTGTGCCTATCGTGGCCATCATTATTGGGTTATGGCTGGTATACGATAACTACACCAGTCGCGGCACGCTGATCACCTTGACCATGAACAACGCTGAAGGTATCGAAGCGGGTAATACCCTCATTCGTAGCCGTAACGTTGAGATTGGGCTAGTGCAAAACGTTCAGCTCTCTGAAGATTTGAGCAGTGCCGTTATCACGGCTCGAATTCAGCCTCAGGCCGACAAACTGTTGCGCGAGGATAGCCGTTTCTGGGTTGTTAAACCGCGCATTGGAAGGGAAGGCATTAGCGGCCTGGGTACTGTACTCTCAGGCGCCTATATACAGCTAGAACCAGGCACCTCTGAAGAGCAGCGCCGCGAATTCCCGGTTAGCGATGTGCCACCGGTCGCGACGGCAGGTATGGCGGGTCTCAATATCAGTTTAATTAGCCAGTTGGGCAACTCACTGCGCGTGGGCGACCCGGTTTCTTACCAAGGTTATACTGTTGGCCGGGTGGAAGAAGCCAGCTTCGATCCTGAATCACGCACCATGCAGCATCAGGTTTTTATTGAAGAGCCTTATGCGCAGCTAGTTACCGACAGCACGCGCTTCTGGTCGTCCAGCGGCGTAGATTTTCGTCTGGATGCCAATGGCTTTCGAGTGAACGTCGAATCCCTGGAAGCGCTGCTGGGTGGCGGCGTGACGTTTGGCGTGCCTGAAGATTTACCTATGGGCAGAAAGGTCGAAGCTGGCGCCCAGTTTAATCTTTATGCTGATGAAGATGACGCTCGCGAAGGCACCTTTAACCGCTATTTAGAGTACGTCTTATTGGTTGATGATACGGTTCGTGGGCTTTCACGCGGGGCACCCGTTGAGTTTCGCGGCGTTCGAATGGGTACCGTAGCGGCGGTACCCTGGAACTTTACGGCGCCACAACCTGACTCCCGTGCCCGTTTTGCAATTCCCGTGCTGATTCGCATTGAGCCACAGCGCTTGGGCATCGAAAACACAGATGTCGACCTGGAAGAGTGGGAAGCCCGCCTTAATCGCTTGTTTAGCATAGGGCTTCGCGCCTCGCTTAAAAACGGCAACCTATTAACCGGAGCGCTATTTGTCGATCTTAATTTTCAACGCGATTCAGAAGAGAGATATATCGCTGAAACGTTTTCAAACCGAACGGTTTTCCCCACCGTGGCGGGAGGATTTGCTCAAATTCAGGCGCAAATCACCAGTTTGCTGGATAAATTAAACGCGCTTGAAGTAGAACCCTTGCTCGCCGGACTGGATCGTAATCTGCAGGCTTCTGAACGAATGCTTGATGAAGTGCGTGACGTCAGCACATCGCTTAACCAGCTGTTAAATGATCCTGAAACCCAGGCGGTGGGCGGCAATCTCAATGCAACGCTTGAAGAGCTTCGCAACACGCTACAAGGTGTTTCGCCCTCTTCGCCAGCGTACCAGGATCTTACTTCAGCCATTGAGCGACTGGACCGGTTAATGCGTGATCTTCAACCACTGACCCGCACCCTGAATGATAATCCGCAGGCACTGCTGTTTGATAACCTGGATGCTCAAGATCCGATACCGCGTGCACCGCGCTAATAAGGACAACGTTATGCGCTTACTATCTACAAACCGCTTATCGCTACTGAGTTTGAAAGGCTTATCGCTGCTGGTCGCGTGCCTTATGCTTACCGCCTGTGCAAGCAGCGTCACTCCACCTGCGCGCTATATGCTACCCAACAGTCAGCTAGCCAATACGCCGAATAATCCTCAGGGCACGTTACAGCTGAGTTCGCCGCGGCTTGCCCACTACCTGGACGTCGATGGCATCATTATGCAGCTGGATGATATTACGCTTAATGAAGCGCGCGAACACCAGTGGGCTGAAAGCATTGGCCGCCAGCTTGCACGCAGTTTGCGCACGCGCTTATCTCAAGAGCTGCCGCTGATTCGCGTGGTGCGTGACGATAGCAGCCAGCCCGAAGCGCTTAGCCTGCGCCTGGAAGTCGACCAGTTCCAGGGGCGTCACGACGGCTTGGCGATTGCAACCGGTCAATGGCAGTTGCGCAGTACCAGCAACGAGCTGCTTGCCATGAAGACCTTTGCAGCACAAACGGCGCTGGATGACGACGGCTACCCCGCTTTGGTGCGCGCCTTAGGCGCCAGCTGGGATGACGTGGCCGAACAAATTGCCGATCAGATACGTCAAGGCAACTATTTTAACTAATCAAGATCTCACTAAGCCTAGTCTCGTCAACCAAACGCGACAAGAATGCCCGCCTTGTACAATCTTCATGTTACACTGGCGGGCATATTTTGGGTTGCAACCTATTGCAATGCCCGCTGTCAGTAGTACCCACTGTTAAATGCCCGTCTCTTCCATACTGACCACTCTATTTCGTTATGGTCATTCGTGGCTAATCAACGATCATCGCGGTGTAGCGAATTATCTGGCAAACTTCGCTGCCGCGATGATTATTATCCTCGCCTTTTGAAAAAAATACGCCTAGCAACAACGCTTTTTAAGCAGCTGTTGCCTTGCTAGGCGACTGCGGAGAACGCATGAGCTTTTCTGAACTTGGTCTGCATGAAGATTTATTACGCGCCGTTACGGCGCAAGGCTATACCCAGCCTACCCCGATCCAATTAAAGGCCATTCCGGTTGTTTTAGAAGGTCGCGATTTACTCGCGAGCGCCCAAACGGGCACAGGTAAAACGGCAGGTTTTACCCTGCCGATGCTGCAGCGCCTTTCAGGCGGCAAACGCCCCGAAAAACGCCAGGTTAGAGCGCTGGTGTTAACCCCAACGCGCGAGCTGGCAGCCCAGGTAGGGGAAAGTGTATCCACCTATGGCAAGCACCTCGCTTTACGCTCGCATACTATTTTTGGTGGCGTCGGCCAACAGCCTCAAGTCGATGCGATTAAAGCTGGCCTGGACGTATTGATTGCCACACCGGGTCGCCTGCTGGACCTTCAACAGCAGGGCCATGTCGATCTTTCGGCTATCGAAATTTTAGTGCTTGATGAAGCCGACCGCATGTTGGATATGGGCTTTATTCACGATATTAAACGCGTACTGCGCCTGGTGCCCAAGCAGCGTCAAAATCTGCTGTTCTCAGCCACGTTCTCCAATGAAATTCAAACGCTGGCCCAGCAGTTGCTAAATAACCCAGCGCTTATTGAAGTTGCTCCGCGTAACACGACCGCCGAAAAAATCGAACAGGCCGTTTACCGCGTCGACCGTGATAAAAAGCGCGAACTGCTGGCCCATCTGATTCAGCGCCATGGCTGGTTTCAGGTATTGGTTTTCACCCGTACCAAGCACGGAGCCAACCGGCTTGCCGAGCAGCTTTCCAAGCAAGATATTCCGGCCATGGCGATTCACGGCAATAAAAGCCAGGGCGCGCGTACACGAGCGCTGGGTGCGTTCAAAAGCGGTGATTTACAGGTACTGGTCGCCACCGATATCGCCGCGCGCGGGCTTGATATCAGCGAGCTCCCCCACGTAGTGAATTTTGAACTGCCTAACGTCGCCGAAGACTACGTACACCGCATTGGTCGTACAGGCCGGGCCGGCAGCAATGGCGCAGCAGTTTCATTAGTATGTGTCGATGAGCATGGGCTGCTGGGCAATATCGAGCGCTTAATCAAGCAAAACCTGACCAAGCATATCGAGCCAGGCTTTGAGCCCGACCCGAACGCCAAACCCGAGCCCATCGAGAATGGCCGTCGTCAGCGCCAGCCTCAAGCGCGTCGTAAACCGAGTGGCGAAGCCGCAAAACCCAGCGGTGAACGCCGCCGGCGCGCGCGCCGCTAGCCCAGCGGGAAGGAATATGCGAAGGTTATGCCCTCGCATATTCCGATGCGTTGACTAACACATTTTCAGGGAGTGATCATGTCCTCATCTCAACTTATTGCTGACTACCGGCAGTGGCTTAGTTTTCAACGTCAAGAACAGCTTAGCCGTGAGCACCAGGGGATTTCGCAACGCCTGGAAGATGCCCGCGCCTCTTCAAAACAGGTCGTCCAGGCTTACCGCAGCATGGCGGAAAAAGCCTCGGCTGAAGGCGCCTGCTATCGCACACTGTTCCTACGTGAACGTGATGATAATGTAGCGCTACCCTGTGAAGGCTGGCTGTTTATTCGACGCGTTCTTAGTGAAGACAACAGCACCCGCGTACGCGCCACACTGATTGAGACGTTTACGCTTGAAGACGGCACTATTGGTCCAGGCGATAAACCCGCCCAAAAAGTGACGCTTGAAATCTACGATAAGCTGGATATCAATCAGGGCATGCGCACCAGCGTTCGCGTTGATTGCCTGGAAACACCACAGGACTACAACTTCATCACGCTACTTGATGCAGTTCGCGGTGATTTACGCCCCTACCTTAAGTAAGCAGCCATGATGTCCCGTCGTTCACTCACATTTATTTTATTGATGGTTGTCGTGGGGCTGAATTTACGCCCCGCGCTTTCCTCAGTGGCCCCTTTGCTAACGCGCTTACAAGAAACAGCGGGGCTTTCGGCCGCAGCTGCGGGGGTTCTTACTACCCTGCCCGTGCTGTTTTTGGGCTTATCAGCGCCAATGGCGCCTCTTTTAGCTCAGCGCCTGGGAAGTGAGCGTGCGCTTAGCACAGCGCTTTTATTGCTAGCAGCCGGCTTAATTCTGCGCGGCTTGCCACTGCCAGGTGTGCTGTTTATAGGCTCGGCCATGGCCGGTGGCGCCATTGGGATCAGCGGCACCTTGTTGCCTGCGCTTGTTAAGCGCGAACTACCTGAAAGCGCCGACCTGCTGACCGGCCTTTATACCATGGCTCTCTGCCTGGGCGGGGCACTGGGGGCAGGTCTAAGCGTACCCCTTACCGATTGGCTGGGAAGCTGGCAAGCAAGCCTTATGAGCTGGGCATTGCTTGCCGTATTTGCACTCGCTCTTTGGCACTTTCAGATGCCTAACAGTCACACCCATCATGCGCCTCAAGTACCCACTACGGGTCTTTTACGATTACTGCGTAAACCGCTCACGTGGCATGTGATGTTGTTTATGGGCATTCAATCGTCGATGGCCTATATCGTATTTGGCTGGCTCCCTACGCTATTGGTAGACCGTGGCTACGATGAAGCCAGCGCGGGCTGGACAATGGCCGTTTCGATTATGTGCCAACTGGCTTCAGCCTTAGGCGCGCCGTGGCTTGCAAGGCTGGGCCGTGACCAGCGACCAGCGCTTTTGCTGGTATTACTCAGTACGGCACTCGGGCTTTGGATGTTGCTAATCGCACCGTTGGCATGGAAATGGCCTGGCGCGTTTTTTTTAGGTCTGGGTCAAGGCGGTAGTTTCAGCATGGCGCTGAGCCTGCTTGTATTACGCACCGCCAATTCTCGCCTAGCAGGGCAGCTATCCGGTCTGGTGCAAGGCGGGGGATATATGATTGCCGCCATAGGCCCCTTTGGCGTCGGCTTACTAATTCAGTCTGGTATCCACGCTGACTATATTGCCTGGCTACTGATTCTGCTCGTTGGCATCTGTTGTGGGTTTGCCCTTCTGGTGGGACGCCAACGTCAGTTGGATGATCAAAATGGTGTTCTTCAGGTCCACCGTCTTTAAAAGCATTTTTTAAAAACATCACTGAAAGCGTTAGGAAGCCCGTATGAGTACCTTATCCCGCTTAGCCCAAGCGACCCCCACCCAAGAGCGCCTGCTGGTGATTTATACGGGTGGAACCATTGGTATGCAGCAGGCGGATAACGGGCTTACCCCCGGCGGTAATTTTGCTCAGCGTATGGCAAAAGCATTAAGCCAATTACCCGTCGTTCAGCAGCAGTTACTGCCAGCCTATGATGTTATTAGCTATGCCAATCTGATTGACTCCAGTACGGCGACTCCTCTTAACTGGCAGCAATTGGCAGATGATATTACATCACGTCTGACCGAGTATCGTGGCTTTGTGATCCTCCATGGAACCGATACGCTTAGCTGGTCCGCGGCTAGTCTCGCTTATCAACTTCAGGGCATTGACCGCCCCGTCGTACTAACGGGCGCGATGCTGCCGCTGGAAGCGCCCAATAGCGATGGACTGAATAATATACATGGTGCTTTACGCTTTGCGGCCACCGCCGAGCTGCAGGAAGTGGCTATCTATTTCGCCAACCGGCTAATGCGCGGCGTAAGAGCGGTAAAGCACCACAGCAGCGCATTAACGGCATTTTCTACTCCCTGCTATCCGCTGCTTGGGGAACGTGTGGGCGACGATTTCGTCTACTACCCAAGCCGCGGGTTGGCTTTACAGCAGCGTGGTGCGCCACGTTTTGAACTAGCCGATTACCAGGGTCTGAGCCAAGGAGAAGTGGTGCGTATCGCTCTGTGGCCCGGTATGGCGGCCTGGCAACTGGATGCATGGTTAAGTGATCCACGCGTTAAAGGGGCAGTATTGCAGCTCTGGGGGGCCGGCAATCTACCCAACGACCCGGCGTTGCTTAACCTCTTGGCCTCAGCCAGCGGTGAAGGGAAGCTATTGGCGGCTATCAGTCTTTGCCCGGAAGGCAGCGTCCACATGGGCGCTTATGCGGCGGGCCAAGGATTGACGGATGCCGGAGTGTTATCGGGAGACGCCATGACGCCTGAGGCCACGTTTACCAAGCTGGTGCATCTGTTGGCCCAACCCATTGGCTTCGATGTGCAGCGCCAGCGTTTTCTCACCTCGCTAGTGGGCGAGCGCTAATAGCGGTTGCGAAATCAATAATTTACGCTATGTTTAACCAGTAGCAACCCATTGAAGGAGCGCATAATTATGGAAAAGCCGGTGCATTTTTTTAGTGATCTTTTTGAACAGCTAGGCCTGCCCTCAGATCCCGATTCGATTGAGCAATTTATCAAGCGTCATCGCCCCTTACCCAAAGAGATGTTGCTTGCCGACGCCCCTTGCTGGAACGAAGGCCAGGCCGACTTTCTTCGCGAAGCGATTGAAGACGATGCCGACTGGGCAGAGTTGGTTGATCACCTCGATGTAGCAATGCACCAGGGCGGGTAAGTTTTTTTATTACCATAAAGCTTAACGTTTGTGCTTAACGTTTGGGCGCTGCTCTCGAGCGGCGCTTGAACCAGGCCCCAACCAATAAAAGAAGCGTTAATGCAAGAAGCGGTAGCAGCACGTCAAATTGTAACGGATCTCCCTCCTCTATAGCTTCAATCGCCCCATATATAGCACTGCTATAAACCGCCCATTTAACCGATAGGCCCAAGGTCGCCGCGAGTAGAAAAACCGTTAGCGGAATACGGCTTAATCCAGCCGCAAAGTTGATCATCGCATGAGGAAAGCCAGGCAGGATGCGCAGCGCGCACTGAGTGAGTAGATCGCTTCTATCCTGAAGCGTTTTCATTATTTTAAGGGTTAATCCTTTCGGCTGCCATGCAGCGCTGGTGTGTGCCGCCAATTGATAGCCACCAAACGCCCCCGCCACACTTCCCAGGGTTAACAGACAAGTAGCGATTAGGGGCGGGTAAAAAGGCGCTATTAGCCACAAACCGATACTCGCTGGCAAGCCAGTGGCTAACGTGATCGCCATTATAAGTACCACCCCGGCAATGACCGCAGGATGGTGCATCCATTGCGCCATGCCATGCTTTACGGTCATTAAATCCGGTGAATAGCTAAACCATAAAAAGGCCACCAGAGCGATACACCCAACCGCTACGCCCAAGCGCCAGTAAAAGCCTAAGGCTTTATGCATTCAGTCGCGCCTCAACGCGCTCCAGAATTTGTCGGCTAACCTTGCCCACTAACGGCTTAGCGGCCTTATTAACGGCTTTTTCCATTAACCGATTACCTATTTCATAGCTGAGTGTTAATGAAACCTGCGTTCCTTCAGGCACTTCACGTAGCTGATAACGCCCCTGATTTTTTACCCCGCTAAGCGACTCCCACGCAAGTACATATGGCGCCTGAATCTCGGTCACTGCCACTTCAAACGCCCAGTCCATTCCCACTGCACGTACATGCCAGCGGTAGTGATTGTCACCCAGCGTATCAATGGAGCGTATTAAATCGGAATAATCTGCAAAATCTTCCACTCGGCGTAATAACTCAAACACACGCTCTGGCGCTGCATTAACAATTTCACTGTGTTCTATAGTGGCCATGATTGCCTCTAACCGCTTAAAATATGAGCTTAGCATGCTGCACAAACCGGGTCCTACTGACGTTTCGCGGTAGTTGTCTTGCAACGTCAAACGCCCAAAATATCGAATAAAAATAGCAGCCATCAGGACTCGAGCTGGTCAGATGCGCTCTCATTGCGTAAACTGCCGCCCTTCCGGACCGGACCCCGGCACTTTGTTCAGCGCTTGCGCTGCACGAAAAATTCTCCGACAACGAGTATCAAGTATGTCTAGCACTTCTTCTACCCCCTCTGTTTTACCGACCTCCACAGTGGTCATTTATTCTGGCGGCATGGATTCCTACACGGTACTCCATCGCGCGATCCGCGAAGGCCTGAATGTTCATGCTCTGTCATTCAACTATGGACAGCGCCATGCCCGCGAGCTAGATGTCGCCGCACGTGTCTGCACACAGCTGGCGATTCCCCACCAAATCGTGGACATTCGAGCTATCCACGGTTTGATTGATAATTCAGCGTTGACCAATCCTGATCAAGTTATGCCCACGGGGGACTACGCGGATGATAATTTACGTGCCACCGTTGTCCCCAACCGGAATATGATTCTGTTGTCCTTGGCGATTGCCAAGGCGGTCAATATCGGTGCAGGTCGTGTAGATTATGGCGCCCATGGCGGTGATCACGTTTTATACCCCGATTGCCGGCCTGAGTTTGTCGATGCCATGAACAGTGTTGCGGGCATTGCCAACTTCGAGCCTGTATCACTGCACGCCCCTTACCTGCGCACGTCCAAAGCCGATATTTTGCGTGAAGGCCTCGCCATGGGATTGGACTATCAACATACCTGGACCTGCTATGAAGGGCGCGAACTGGCCTGCGGTGAGTGCGGTAGCTGCCGTGAACGCCTGGACGCCTTTACGGCGAACAATGCCGTCGACCCACTGCCTTACGCTCCTCAAATTCTCCAGGAAAGCCGCTGATGTATCACGTCAAAGAAGCCTTCTACACCTTGCAAGGTGAAGGGGCGCAATCGGGTCGTGCAAGTGTCTTTTGTCGCTTCAGCGGGTGTAATTTATGGTCAGGTCGTGAGGCTGATCGCGCCACCGCGAAATGCACATTTTGCGATACAGATTTTATCGGCACCGATGGGCAAAATGGTGGGCGGTTCACAACGGCGGCTGATTTAGCCGCTCACATCCGTGCGCTATGGCCAAAAGACGCTTCAAACGCCGTACCGTACGTGGTTTTTACCGGCGGAGAGCCACTGCTTCAGCTGGATGCGCCATTAATAGACATGCTTCATGATGAAGGCTTTGAAATCGCCGTTGAAACCAACGGCACGTTACCGCCCCCCCCCCGGCATTGATTGGCTATGCGTGAGCCCAAAGGGCAATAACGCACTGGCAGTTAGCGGGGGAAGTGAATTGAAACTGGTCTTTCCGCAAGTGGATGCACCGCCTGAGCAGTTTAAACACCTGGCTTTTGACCATTTCTTTTTGCAACCCATGGATGTAAGCCCGCTGGGACAGCAAGCCGATACTATTGCCAGTACCACACAGTATTGCATGGCCAATCCTCAGTGGCGCCTTTCGCTTCAAATGCACAAAATAGCAGGGTTTGACTAATGGCTTTATTTGTAAATCAGTTAACCCATATCGATGTGTCTTTATGGTGCCCTCAGCGTGGGCTTGTAGGCTGTAGCTGGCAGGTGGACGCACTGCTTGAAGGAGCGCTGGGTGAAGACGGCATGCTGTTTGATTTTGGCGAAGTAAAGCCCTGGATCAAGCGCACCCTGGATGGTGGGCTTGATCATACGCTGCTGATTCCTACCCAAGCGCCGGGCATTACCGTCACCGAGTGTGACGAAGGCCTTTGCATTCGCACGACGACCCCCTACCCCATGGAAGTGCGCGGGCCTGCCGAAGCGTTTAGCCTACTTGCCTGGGAAAGCGTTACGCTTGAACAGGTAGCCAAGTATTTAAGCCACGCGCTAACCGAGCAGCGCCCAGCCAACGTTGATCGCGTCACGCTGACGTTGAGTGATGAGGCGATTAGCGGGGCAGCCTATGGCTATAGCCATGGCCTGAAACGCCACTTGGGTAACTGCCAGCGGATTGCCCATGGGCACCGCTCACGGCTTGCTATCTGGCAATCGGGTGAGCGTCAATCGGGGTTAGAAACACACTGGGCCAACTGGCTGGATAACCGGTATCTGCTCGAACAGGCCGATATTGAACATCAGGATGATGAGTTTTTAACCTGCCGCTACCAGGCCGCCCAGGGGGCTTTTTCCATTCGCCTGCCGATAAACCGCTGCGCGGCCCTTCCAGGGCCCACCACGGTTGAAAATATCGCTATTTGGCTGGCACGAAGCATCGCTCACGATAGTGGTCAGGCAACCCGTGTGCAGGCATTTGAGGGCATTAATAAAGGTGCGTTTGCGGAAGCGGCTCCATGAGCAATGACGATATCATTGTAAAACAGCCAGCAGGCTGCCGGGCGGGATGTGGCGCATGCTGTATCGCGCCTTCCATCAGCTCAGCGATTCCCGGTATGCCTCAGGGCAAGCCCGCCGGGATACGCTGCATTCAGTTAGATGACGACAATTTATGCCGCCTGTTTGGTGATCCAAGCAGGCCCAAGGTCTGCGGCAACTTTCATTTTGATATCAGCATATGTGGCGAGCAACGCGATCAAGCGCTCGCCACATTGGCCTACCTTGAGGCCGAGACACGCTAAGGCCTCAGATTACTCGTCTATTCCCACGGGCTGGGTTAAACGCCGATCAAGAAGGCTTACCCAGCGCACAAGCACCGGCGCATCGCTGTGGCTAACATCCTTCAATAAATGCCTAAAGGCCTCTTTTGCTTGAAGATCGCTCGGCTCGATATGTGTCAGCCATAGCTCCAATGCCTCTAATTCCTGATGCCGATTACCATGCTCACGCGACTGGTTAATTGCCATTTCGGCAAGCGCTTTAACCTCGTTGGCGGGATGACCAAGCTGATGACGTACTTTCGCCAGTAGCGTGGCAAGTTCCGGTAAAAATAGCGTTGTTCGATCACGGGCGATAATCAGGCACTGGTCGAGATAGTCTTCAGCGACCTGCAGCTCCCCAAGCTCAATACAGGCATCGATATACCATAGAGAAGGCCGCTGATATCGGTCGCGCCCTTTAAGCTCGGTCATTTGATCCAGGCTTTCACGAATCTGGACAAGGCCATTCTGATCACCTGCCAAGGCACGTTGCCAGCCAATCACGGCCTGCGCGGAAATTTGCCATAGCTGTAAATCGGGCGTACCGGTCATGGCCGCGGCGCGCTCGGCATGACGTGCCGCAAGGTGCACATGGCCAAGCTGCCGATATAAGGCGGCCGCGAAGAGCAGCGCCATGGCCAGAGTACCTGGATGACCAATTTTTTCCGCCAGGCGTAGCGCCGCCGAGACTTGGCGCTCTGCACGCTGGTAATCCCCCCGCAAGCAAAGAGTCCAACCCTGAAAACAGGCGGCGGTGACCTGGGGATGATCCGAGAACGGCAGCCACTCGATCATCATCTGGGCATTAAGTGGATCAATCTCATCTAAATGGTCGTGAGCTTGCTGAATACGCCCTGCCCAATACTCACACTGCGCCCGCGCATAATCCGCTAGGCGTCGATAACGTGGGTCTTCTAGGCGTTCGGCAATGTCGGTAAGAGTAGAAGCCAGCGCAAAGGCATCCGCGTGGGCATAGCGCTGGCTGCGCCCCACCCACAAACCCCACTTCACCAGGAACACCTGCTCTAGTTCTTCGGGGTCATCCAGCATATCGCTCCCTGACTCCCGCAGCAGCTCGCGGGCACGCACAAAGCTTTCATGAGCAATGGGTGAACCGTGCCCTTCCAAAGCAAACGCCGCTTGGCCACGCACCGTGAGCAGACTGACCTCACGCTCTACTTGATGCTCGACGTGGCGTAAGCTAGCTAACCCGGCATCGGCCATACGCAGCGCTGTACGGTTGGCACTTACCTTCAGTGCTTCACGTGCAGACAGCTCAAAATAACGCGCCCCACGCGCATAATGCCCGCTTCTGCGTAGGTGGGTTGCAAAATCGCCCGGGTGGCGACTAATCCACATTGGAAAACGCTCTTCGATAAGCGTGACGACCTGCTGGTGAAGCTTAACGCGCACATCGCGTGGGCAGGAAAGATAGGCGGCCTCTTGCAGCAGCTGATGACTAAACTGATACTCCTGCTCGCCTTCTTCCTTATTGACGGGTTCGATAATCTCTAACTGGCGCATGTGCTCAATCGCTTGCGCTAACCGGCTGTGCTCCCAACCGCTGCATTCGAGCAGGAAATCCAACCGAAAGCGTCGACCCAGTACTGCGGCCACATGGGCAATCGCACGATCTATCTCCAACTGATCGATGCGGCTGGCCAATAGGCCAAGCAGCCCCTTGGGTAGCTCATCGAAGTGAACGCTACGTCCTTCGCGGCGATCCATATCCAGACGTCGGCAAATTTCCTGCATATAAAGCGGAACGCCATCGCAGCGTTCAATAACCTGATTGCGCAGCCGTGGGCTTAAATGGATGCGGTAACGTCGCGACAGCTGGGACAGTAATCGCGATGACTGTAAAGCATCTAGCTTGCCCAGATTGATTTGCTGATCCCAATGCAGCTTGACCGGCAATGGTTCACGCCCATGATGGCTTGCGACCAGCATAAAGGCGGTATTGATAGGCAGGCGTGCCTGCAGTCCTGCCAACACTTTAAAGGAAGGCTCATCGATCCACTGTAAATCATCAATCATCAATGCCAGCGTGCGCTCCTGGGTTTGATGATCGATCAACCCGTGAAGTAGCTGCACAACCAGCTCCACCGCCTCGCCATTTTGGGCAAGCTGGGTCACTTCCTGAACATCACGAACCCCAAGCGCTTCCTCAAGCAAATGCTGGCGACTTTCATTGGTCTGCGTTAGGCCCAGCGCTGCCTGCAGGTTAGTCAGGGTTTCCAGCGTAGGGGGCGCATCCAGATACCAAGCCACCAAATGACGCGCCATGCCATAGGGCTCAAGTACCGATAATCGGGTCGTCGGCTGCCAGCAAATCGACGCATCTCGGCTCAGCTCCAGTTGACGAAAGCCCACCATTAACGCAGATTTACCCATGCCTGAAGCGCCACGTACCAATACACTCTGACGCAAACCAATACCGGCCCTGGCCAGCGCATCACGAAGCGTGCGCAGTGACGTTTCGCGACCCACTAAGCTTGGCGGTAACGCATCCCGCCCGCCTTCATTCTGGCCTAGCACCAGCGCGCGTAAGCGTACGCGCCCATCGCTTGCCACCAGGCGGGATACCAGGCGAGGCTGTAGATCAAGTGCTGGCGGCATGTGCTGGCTCGCTTCTTGGGAAATCACCAGCTCGCTGCCTTCGGCGGCGCTCATCAGCTCCAGGGACACCTGAGTCACTTGGCCCAGAGGGTCGGCTAGCTGACGCTCGGGCAGATAGACCACCTGACCACTATTTAATCCAGCCGCCAGCTCAAAGGTGGGAGGTACGCCCTCACCTTCCCAGTAGCGGGCCGACTCCTGCGGTAGCGCTTGCTGGCAGTGTTCGTAAAGCGCCACCAGCTCGGCAAGCTGATGCGCAGGGCCGTGGGTGCCAAAACAGGCAAGCCCCAACCCTCCGGTCGCACCAGGTAGCCAGAAGCCGCCCAGGTGATGGCACTGTTGTTCAAGCCAGCGCAACAGTTCCAGCTGCAAAGCCAGGCAGTTGCGCGTAGCCGTGCGCTCCTGCCAGTCGCCTCGCAGGCGCAATCGAATTGCCATCACGGAAAGCTGGCGAAGCTCAATTTCATCATCACGCAGAGGTTTGCTGTCCGCCGCCAATACGCGAGAAAAAGCCCCTTGAGGGCTCATGGCGCGTGGGTCGTGTGATCCATCTGACCAATAGCTGGCTAATTGTAAAAAACTGGGTTCAGGCTGCTGCCCGGAAAGTGCCAAGAGCTGCAAATAGCCGTTGTACTGTTCATGCGCAGCGGCAATTTGATTCTGCTCAGCAAGTTGACGTACCCAGCGCTCATGAAACGGCGCATATCCCGAAAAACGGCTAACCAAGCCTTCAAGCATGGTATCCGGCACGCCTTCATGAGCCTCCAACACCTGCTCCGCAAACCGAATGACACGCTGGCGCCATTCGTTGCGTACCTGCACGAGCCAACGCTGAAATTCGCTACAGTTGGCCAGCTGAAGTTCCTCTACTAGATCCCCCTGATAGCAGGTTAGTAGCGCTTCCAGCGTCGCTAAATCCCGAGGTCCTTCCAGCAACTGTTGCAGCTCATGCAAATCAACCCGCCAAGAGGCTGGCAGCTGGAACGCAATAGTTTGCCGCGAAACGTTCAGTATCTGCTCAGCGTTACTACCTAACGAATGGCGCAGGCAGTGCAGCGCATGACGTAAGTTGGTTCGTCCAGACGAAAGCCCCTGATCAGGCCAAAGCAGCTCAGCCAGAACCGCGCGATTAACCGGCTGACGATGAAGCAACAAATACACCAACAATGCTTTGACTTTGTCATAGCTAAAGTGGGTCAGCACATCATCACCCTGGGAAAGGGAAAAATGACCAAAGAGGATTAGCTGATCAGACTCACGAGCATCGTGCATGATACATATCCTGCCTGGGCTAGCGGTGCGTTAAGCAGGCACACCGCTATGAAAACGAAAAGCCGTATCGGGTGACGTTACCAGCTCTGCTTCTTGGGCGACAAAAAAAGCGATTCTTTCATCAATTAAATCCTTTGTTTGCTGCCGAGCAAGCAAGAGATAGTCTTCAAAATGGCGCCCTTCAGACTTCACCAATGTACGGTAGAATTTGGCTAGTTCTTCATCCAAGTACGGGATTAATCGCGCGAACCGCTCACAGCTACGCGCTTCGATTAACGCCCCAATAATCAACACGTCAATCAAGCGCTCGGGATCATTACTGCGCACATGGCGCCGTAAACCTTCAGCATAACGCGAGGCCGTTAAATGCCGGTATTTCACGCCACGCTGTTCCATCAAGCCGACCACCTGCTCAAAATGCAGAAGTTCTTCGCGTGCCAGCTGTGACATTTTGCTTAATAAAAGGGGCTGATCTACATAGCGATACAACAAACTCATCGCAGTCGAGGCCGCTTTTTTCTCACATTGAGCGTGATCAATAAGCAAGATTTCTGGATTAATCATTGCCCACTGAAGCCAGCTGTCAGGCGTTTGACAGGCAAGAAATTCGTTAAGGCTTTTGGGGAGCAGATCATCTGCTTGCACAATATGATCAGCTGTTTCTAACACACCAAGTTGTATCGACATAACATTCTTCCGAGCGTTTATTTCACTATTGTACAACATATAAACGCTGAGGGCGTTTGACCTATCTCATTACCTGTATACTAAAACTTGTATACCCAATAAATCACCTACGTAAGCGCGACGTAATACTTTTTGTATAGTAAAAAGCCGATATCAAAAATAACGGCTATTACTTAATCAGGCTTTTTTCAGGCCAGGAGCAAAATACACTTAGCGTTATAAAGCGTAGGTTATGGTAACGCGCTGTAACGCCAACCGCATCTTTATCGCCATATTGGTGAGCCGTTTTTAGCTAAAATGGTGCTACCTCAGTTGCCAATTATATTAAAATACCATTATTATCAAATGCTTAATCATAATCTCAACATAAAGTGCAACATTCCTGCCAACCCTTCTTCTTAACATTGTCGACAGTTTCCCGTAGAATCCGTGCCATCCAACCAGACGCTGTTTGTCAAGCGTATGTCATGTGTCCGAGCGCACGCTTTAATACCGTGAAAGTGTGTGTTCGCCACCATAAAGCAGATGAGAGGGCCCCAACGTGCTTGAAGCATATCGCCAACATGTCGAGGAACGCGCCGCCGAGGGCGTACCCGCCAAGCCTTTAAACGCCGAGCAAGTTGCCGCCTTGATTGAGCTTTTGAAAACCCCTCCGGCCGGTGAAGAAGAATTCATCCTTGACCTGATTACCAACCGGGTTCCGCCGGGTGTTGATGAAGCCGCTTATGTAAAAGCGGGCTTTCTTACCGCTATCGCCAAAGGCGAAGCTTCCTCGCCGCTGATCGATAAAATCCATGCAGTCAAGCTGCTGGGTACGATGCAAGGCGGTTACAACATCGTTTCCATGGTCGAGCTTCTGGATAACGAAGAGCTTGCTCGCGAAGCCGGCGAACAGCTCAAGCACACCCTGCTGATGTTTGACGCCTTCCACGATGTCGAAGAGCGCGCCAAAAATGGCAACAGCGTTGCCAAGGACGTTATTCAGTCCTGGGCTGAAGCAGAGTGGTTCCTTTCCAAGCCTGCTTTGGAAGCAAAGATCACCCTGACCGTCTTCAAGGTACCGGGTGAGACCAACACCGATGACCTGTCACCAGCCCCCGATGCCTGGTCGCGCCCGGATATCCCTTTGCACGCCAATGCCATGCTCAAAAACGAGCGTGACGGCATTGTGCCTGAAGTACCCGGCTCCATGGGCCCGCTCAAGCAGATTGAAGAAGTTAAAGCCAAGGGCTTCCCGGTCGCTTACGTTGGTGACGTAGTGGGTACCGGTTCTTCACGCAAATCAGCCACCAACTCTGTGCTGTGGTTCTTTGGTGACGACATCCCTTACGTTCCCAACAAGCGCGCTGGCGGCTTCTGCTTTGGCAGCAAGATTGCTCCGATCTTCTTCAACACCATGGAAGATTCCGGTGCGCTTCCGGTTGAGCTGGACGTCACCAAGCTGGCAATGGGCGATGTGATCGACGTTTACCCCTATGCAGGCAAAGTATGCAAGCACGGCACCGACGAAGTAATCACCACCTTTGAACTGAAGACCCAGCTGATTCTGGATGAAGTACGTGCTGGCGGCCGTATTCCGTTGATTATCGGCCGCGGCCTTACGGGCAAAGCACGCGAGTCTTTAGGTTTGGAAGCATCTGACGTATTCCGTCTGCCCGACCAGCCGAAGGACACCGGCAAAGGCTTTACCCTGGCGCAGAAAATGGTCGGCAAGGCGTGCGGCCTGGAAGGCGTTCGTCCGGGTATGTACTGCGAACCTAAAATGTCCACGGTCGGCTCTCAGGACACCACGGGCCCGATGACCCGTGACGAACTGAAAGATCTGGCTTGTTTAGGCTTCCAGGCTGACTTGGTCATGCAGTCGTTCTGTCACACTGCCGCTTATCCCAAGCCGGTTGACGTGGACACTCACCACACCCTGCCTGACTTCATCATGAACCGTGGTGGTGTATCGCTGCGTCCTGGCGACGGTATCATCCACAGCTGGCTGAACCGTATGCTGCTGCCTGACACAGTGGGCACCGGTGGCGACTCGCACACCCGTTTCCCGCTGGGTATCTCGTTCCCGGCCGGTTCTGGCCTGGTTGCGTTCGCAGCCGCTACCGGCGTTATGCCGCTGGATATGCCGGAATCCGTACTGGTTCGCTTTAAAGGCAAGCGCCAGCCTGGCGTTACCCTGCGCGACCTGGTTCACGCCATTCCGCTTTACGGTATTAAGCAGGGCCTTCTGACGGTTGATAAAGCCAACAAGAAGAATGCGTTCTCTGGCCGCGTACTGGAAATCGAAGGCCTTGAAGACCTGACGGTCGAGCAGGCGTTCGAACTTTCCGATGCCTCTGCCGAGCGCTCTGCCGCGGGCTGTACCATTACGCTGTCGGATGAGAGCGTCACTGAGTACCTGAAATCCAACATCACCCTGCTCAAGTGGATGATTGCCAACGGCTACGGCGATGAACGTACGATTAGCCGTCGTATCGAAGGCATGGAAGCATGGCTTGCTAACCCGAGCCTGATGCGCGCCGATGCCGACGCTGAATACGCCGAAGTGATCGAAATTGATCTGTCCGAGATCAAAGAGCCGGTACTTTGCGCGCCTAACGATCCTGACGACGCTCGCTTGCTCTCTGATGTAGCCGGCGAAAAAATTGACGAAGTCTTTATCGGCTCGTGCATGACCAACATTGGTCACTTCCGCGCAGCAGGTAAACTTGTTGAAAAGCAGCCTGCAGGCAGCCTGAAAACTCGCCTGTGGCTGGCACCGCCAACCAAAATGGACCAGCACCAGTTGACCGAAGAGGGCTACTACGGCATTTATGGTCGTGCCGGTGCGCGTATGGAAATGCCGGGATGTTCACTGTGTATGGGTAACCAGGCCCGCGTTGCGGCAAAAAGCACCGTAGTGTCTACGTCTACACGTAACTTCCCGAACCGTTTAGGTGATGGTGCCAACGTGTACCTCGCCTCAGCGGAACTAGCCGCCGTTGCTGCGGTTGAAGGTCGCCTGCCAAGCGTTGAAGAGTATCAGCGTTACATGAGTGAATTTGACGCCATGGCGGGAGAGATCTATCGTTACATGAACTTCCACGAAATTGAGGAATATCAGAAGATTGCCTCAAACGTGATCCCGGTTGCTCAAGAAGCGTAACCACTCTATCGCCGATGCTCGCAACATCACAGAAGAGATGACGATTCATTACTTCTGAGTCGATGACCGAACGCCCCACACGATACATAGTTGTGGGGCGTTTTTTTATACTCAATACCTTGAGTAGCCACTTGCGAGCGCCCCCAGATACTGCCAATCTGTGGAATCATCCTAATGATTTAAAAAGACAATGCAGCCACTGACCCACCTTGGCTCCGCCTTACTAAAAACACTGCGTGACCATCTGCGGCCCTTGATCGCCTATCATCTGTTTTTTACGCTACTAGCCTCAGCTTTGTTATTACCCTTAATTGGATGGATAACTCAGGGCATGCTTGCCCAGTTAAAGCGCACGGTTGTCACCAACGATGAGTTGATCAGCCTGATATTCAGCCCCTTGGGTCTTGCTGGCATGCTGGTAGGTCTGGGCTTTACGTTTTTGATCATTTACTGGCAACAGGCAGGCATGCTGCAGGTCGCCGTGCGCCCGCGCGGTAATCATTACCGGCTTGCCTTTGAGGCACTCTGGCTAAGCTTTCGCCGCCTGCCTGCACTTGCTGGGCTGGTTGTCCTTCAGGTAGGTACGCATCTGCTGCTGCTGGCACCCTTTATGGCGGGCCTCGCCTGGCTTTATGACGTTTGGCTAAGCGGCATTGACCCTTACTACCTACAGCGCGTAAAGCCGCCTGTGCTCTGGTACTTTATCGCCTGTGCCCTTCCGCTTGTGTTTACCTGGATGGGGTTAGCCGCCTGGCTTTATTTACGCTGGCTGCTGGCGCTCCCTCTGGTAGCCCTGGAAAACTGCCACCCGCTAAACGCTCTAAAGCGCAGCGTGTATTTGACGCGCGGATGGCACCGCTCGATAGGCGCCGCCGTACTTACCCTGCTACTGCTTATTATTGCGCTACCTATTGTCACGACCATCGCGTTTGACACGCTGGTAACACCGTTGCTCTGGTGGTTACCCGAACATAACGCGTTTTTGATCCCGGCCATGTTTGCCTATTTGACCGGCTATCTGCTGTTAACCCTGGCGATCACGTTTATCGGCATTGTGGCCAACGCGCTGCTTTGCGCCTGTTTGTACCTTCAGTTAGCTCACCGTGAGATGCGCCCAGCGCCCCCACCCGAAAGCGCCAGCCCTGGCCGTTTCGCTTGGGCTGTGGAGCTTAGCGTTCTGCTCTTTGCTGGCTTACAGGCCTGGTGGATTTTAAATAGCTTCGAACTACGCGATAACGTCGAGGTGATCGCTCACCGCGGCAGCTCCATGGTAGCGCCCGAAAACACCCTGGCGGCCGTGGATCAGGCCCTGATTGACAAGGCCGATTATGTTGAGCTGGATGTACGCCTGACGGCCGATGAGCAGGTCATGATTTACCATGATCGCAGCCTAGCAAGATTAACCGGTGATGATCGCGAATTTGGTGACCTGACTCGCGAGGAACTTAGCCAATATGATATAGGCAGCTGGTTCGGGGATGCCTTTCAGAATGAACCCATAGCAAGCCTTGAAGAAGTCCTGGACCACGTACGGGGTAAAGCCGGATTAATGATTGATATGAAGTCATTGCCCGGCCAAGAGCAGGCGCTCGCTAACGCTGTAATTGAGCAGCTACGAGCAGAAACGGATTTCCGTTACGCGTGCTGGGCTGCAAGCAACAATCCTTTAGCTGCTTATGGGCAGTGTGGCTTTCCTGATGCGCTCAGAGATATGCGGGTTGCAACCGTATCGCCTACGCTGGTCACGTATATAAAAGACTACGTTCCAGAGCTGCGCGTCACACTGCTTGCCCAGCTGATTCTGCCCGGCACATTGGACCGGCGCAGCTTCGATGCATTAGGGCTTCGCCATAACCGCATTAGTGAAGAGGAAGTGCGTCTGGCAGCGCTTTATGGCTATGAAATACACGCCTGGACGGTGAACGACCGTGCCCGCATGTCAACGCTAATTGATTTAGGCGTTGACGCTATCATTACGGATCACCCAAGCCGCCTACGTGAGCTTATTGAGGAGCGCCAAGCGCTAAGTGATGGGTCGTTGCTGCTGGTGAAACTGCGTAATTGGCTGCGTCAGTGACGTGCAAGACGGGCTGAACTACCTGTTTTTGCACGTCACTGATAAGGCCAATGGTTTAGTCGCCCATTACGACGCCTTCGCGACGTGGGTCTGCCCCACCAAACAGCGTACCGTCTTCAAGGCGGCGAATCGCCTGTAGTCCGCTAGTCAGTTCACGCTCGCTTATCGTATGGCCATACGCTTCAAGCGCCTGCTTGGTTGCATCGGGGAAGCGGCCCTCTTCGAGATAGACATCGCCACCGGTGGTAATTGCATGGGGCAGATTAAGCGCCTCCTGGGCATTCATGCCCCAATCACGCATGGCGACCAGGGTACGCGCCGTATAATGAATAATCGCAGCACCGCCCGGCGATCCAAGGCTCGCTACCAACTCACCCGTCTCCCCGTCAAACACTAGCGTAGGACTCATGCTCGAACGTGGGCGTTTACCCGGCTCAACGCGGTTGGCAACAGGTTCGCCATCGACTTCGGGTACAAAAGAGAAGTCCGTGAGTTCATTGTTAAGCAAATAGCCACCTGGCAATCCAGTGCCGCCATCGGCCAAGATGCGCGAGCCAAACGCCTGCTCAATAGAAGTCGTCATGGCAACAGCGTTGCCATCGCCATCGATGATACTGATATGGCTGGTACCGTACTCGGGCTGCGCTGGCTGAGAAGCCCAGCTAACGTTTAGCTCGCCCGGATTGCCCGGCTGCGCGCTGTCGCCCATGCTGGTATCGCCAATCAGCTCACTGCGTGAAGCCAGATAATCCGGCGCCAGCATCAATGTCCAGTCACCACCAGGCGCTTCCACAAAGTCAGGGTCGGCGATATAGCGGCCTCGATCGGCAAACGCCAGCCGCGAGGCCTCGAGAAACTGATGCAGCCAGCCACTGCTTGAGACGCCGTTATCCAAGGGCGCTTCCAGCAGAGGCCGCTGATCCAATATACCGAGAATCTGCATGACGGTAATATGCCCAGAAGAAGGCGGAGGGAAACCGCATACTTCCCACTGCTGCCAAGGGGTACACAGCGGGTCTCGCTCAACCGACTGATAACCCTGAATATCCTCCAGCGTCATGCTGCCTGGGCGAACATCATGGCTCTGCACGCGGTTGACTAAATCTTCGGCAATCTCGCCCTCATAAAGCGCGGCACTTCCCTGAGAAGCAATACGGCGCAGTATTTCGGCTAGCGCTGGGTTTTTCAGGGTATCGCCAACGGCTAGCGGTTCACCGTCTGCGTTATAGTAAAACTGTCCGGCTAGTGGATCGTTTTTTAACGCTTCATCGCTTGTAAGACTGGTATGCAAACGCTGGCTAACGGCAAAGCCTTCTTCAGCAAGCGTAATCGCAGGTACAAACAGTTCTTCCCAAGCTAATTGGCCATGCTCTTTATGTGCCTGCTCCAGCATTCGCACCGTTCCCGGCACGCCGACTGAAAGCCCGCTCGCCACGGCATCCATAAAAGGCAGCGGCTCGCCGTCTTGCATGAACAGCTCACCGGTTACCGCCGCGGGCGCCGTTTCGCGGCCATCGTAGGCCTGAACATCAGAACCGTCGTAATGCATTAAAAAGGCACCGCCGCCAATACCGCTGGACTGTGGTTCCACAAGTGTTAATACCATCTGCACGGCAATGGCCGCGTCAACGGCATTACCGCCATTGGCGAGCACTTGATAACCCGCATCAGTGGCCAGCGGATTAGCCGCCGCGACAGCGAATGACGCAGCCGACCAACCGGGCTTCTCCTCATAGCCCGACCCGACTTCTGGGGTCACTGATGGCGTTTCATAGCTAAACCCAAAGCTATACAGCGGCACTAACAACAATCCTGATAGCGCTACATTAACCTTTACTGGGGACATTACAGCACCCTCTTGCGTCTTAGAAATATCAAGGCAATAACCAAACCAAAGCGTAGCCTATAAAACGCATGTGCCCGGCACAATGGCCGGGCACAAAATTACTGGCTCGCTGTTCAGCACTAGCTAATCGTTTCGCCTGCCAGCATGAACCACGTTTCAAGCACTGCGTCTGGGTTTAAGGAAACAGAATCGATTCCTTGCTCCATCAGCCACTTAGCCAGCTCAGGGTGATCCGAAGGCCCCTGACCGCAGATACCAACATATTTACCTTGCGCCTTACAGGCTTGAATCGCCATTGCCAGCAACTTTTTAACAGCGGCATTACGCTCATCAAATAGATGCGCCACGATACCCGAGTCACGATCCAGCCCCAGCGTTAGCTGTGTCAGGTCGTTAGAGCCAATCGAGAAACCGTCGAAATATTCGAGGAATTCGTCGGCAAGCAACGCATTGGCCGGCAGCTCACACATCATGATGACTTTCAGGCCGCTATCACCACCGCGCGCCAAGCCATTGGCCGCTAACAGGTCAACGACCTCTTTAGCTTCGCCGGTGGTGCGCACGAACGGCACCATGATTTCGATGTTGTCGAATCCCATCTCCTCACGCACGTATTTCAATGCGCGACACTCAAGCTCAAAACAGGGGCGGAACGAATCCGAAATGTAGCGAGAGGCGCCCCGGAAGCCCAGCATCGGGTTCTCTTCACCCGGCTCGTAGAGCTTGCCGCCAATCAGATTCTCGTACTCATTGGATTTAAAATCAGACAGACGCACGATAACCCGCTGAGGATAGAACGCTGCCGCCAGCGTAGAAATACCTTCCACCAGCTTATCGACGTAAAAGGTTACCGGGTCGGCATAGCCAGACGTGCGCAGATCAATCACCTGCTGCAGGTCAGCGGGTAGCGTTGCATAATCCAGTAGTGCCTTAGGATGAACGCCAATCATACGATTAATAATGAACTCTAGACGGGCAAGCCCCACGCCAGCGTTAGGCAGACTGGAAAACCCAAACGCGCGATCAGGGTTGCCCACGTTCATCATGATCTTGAACGGGATTTCAGGCATAGCATCGACGCTTGATACTTTGCAGTCAAAATCCAGTAGCCCTTCGTAAACGTGCCCCGTATCACCTTCAGCACAGGAAACGGTGACATCCATGCCTTCTCTAAGCTGTTGCGTTGCATCACCACAGCCAACCACCGCAGGTATGCCTAGCTCGCGGGCAATAATCGCCGCGTGGCAGGTACGCCCACCGCGATTGGTGACGATGGCAGAAGCCCGCTTCATAATCGGCTCCCAGTCTGGATCGGTCATGTCGGTTACCAGAATGTCACCGTCTAGCACCTTATCCATCTCTTCGGGGCTCATGACTACTTTTACCGTACCGCGACCAATGCGCTGACCGATCGCCCGGCCGGTAATCAGCGTACGCCCCTTCTCGCGCAGCTGAAAACGCTCTAATTTGCCGCCTTCCTGCTGTGAAACTACCGTTTCAGGACGCGCCTGAACGATGTAAAGTTCGCCATCATCACCATCGAGCGCCCACTCAATATCCATCGGACGCTGGTAATGTTGCTCAATTGTGACGGCCTGACGGGCAAGATCCATCACTTGCTGATCGTTTATGCAGAAGCAGCCGCGCTGGTTAAGCGGCACATCAACGGTTTCAACGGACTTCCCAGCACTGGTTTCCTGGCCGTAGATCATCTTGATTAACTTGGAACCCAAGTTACGGCGCAGAACCGCCGGGCGGCCAGCTGCCAGGGTGCCCTTATGGACATAAAATTCGTCAGGGTTAACGGCTCCCTGCACGACGGTTTCGCCTAGCCCCCACGAGGCGGTAACGAACACGGCATCGCGGTAACCCGACTCAGTATCCAGGGTGAACATAACCCCTGAGGCACCCGTTTCAGAACGCACCATTTTTTGAACGCCCGCCGACAGTGCGACGTTTTCATGGGCGTAGCCGCGGTGAACGCGGTAAGAGATTGCACGGTCATTAAACAGCGACGCGAATACTTCATGAACAGCGCGCTTAATATTGTCGAAACCTTCAATGTTCAGAAAGGTTTCCTGCTGACCAGCAAAGGAGGCATCTGGAAGATCTTCAGCAGTCGCCGAGCTGCGTACCGCCACTTTTAACTGAGGATGTTGCTCCTGCAGCTGCGTATAAGCTTGGCGCAGTGCGCTTTCAAACACGGGCGGCAGCGGTGTATCAATGACCCACTGGCGAATATTGCGACCGGCTTCAGCCAGTGCGTTAACATCATCAACGTCCAGGCGCGCCAAGGTGCTGTTAATGCGCTCATTGAGCCCTTCATGCGAGAGAAACTCACGATAAGCGTGAGCAGTAGTGGCAAACCCACCAGGTACGGTTACCCCTGCGCCTGACAAGTTGGAAATCATCTCGCCAAGCGAGGCATTCTTACCACCCACGCGTTCGACGTCCGCCATACCTAGCTGATCGAACCACAGAATGTACTCTTCCACGCAACCCCCTCGCTTTAAGACGTTGATGCAATCTTTTAGACCGCTAATCATTGACCGTGTCACCCTATCACCGTGCCAACCTATTCGCCATTGGTCTAATAGCGAAGAGAGTGGAGGATTTTTACAACAAAACGCGAATATGGTCGATTTATGTAGTGGCCAGGGACGTTGTGCTTAACGAATGCTCGGCACACAATAGCAACCCTATTATTGATTGGCGGACGTGGTTATGAAGCGGACAGCTTTTTTTATTTCTGATGGCACCGGCATTACGGCCGAAAGCTTGGGCCGAAGCCTGTTGGCCCAGTTCAGCGATGTTGAAATCAACATGCTGACCAAGCCTTATATCGATACGCTTGAAAAAGCCGAAGCGCTTGCTCAGATTATTGAATCCACTGCGGCCCGCGATGGTCAGCAGCCAATTATTATCGACACCATTGTTGATCAGCAAATACGTGATGTGATTCGCAAGGCTCCGGGCTTCAAGGTGGATATTTTTTCTACTTTTTTGAAACCATTGGAGCAGGAGTTAGGTACTCATTCGTCTTACAGCGTAGGCAGAACCCACTCGATTGGCAGTGACGATGTGTATATGGACCGGATTCATTCGGTGCACTTCGCACTTGATAACGACGATGGCGCCCGCACGCACCAATACGATAAAGCCGATATTATTCTGGTCGGCGTATCACGCTGCGGAAAAACGCCCACGTCGCTTTATTTGGCGCTTCAATTTGGCATTCGAGCGGCTAACTACCCGCTTACCGAGGACGACCTTGACGAAGACGGCACGCTCAAGCTGCCCAAGGCATTAGCACCACACCGGCGCAAGCTGTTTGGTTTAACTATCGATGCCCGCAGGCTATCCGCCATACGCAATGAACGTCGGCCGAACAGCCGCTATAGCTCAATGGATCAGTGTTTGCAGGAAGTCGAACAGGCCGAAGCGCTTTACCGGATTATGCATATCCCGTTTATCGATGCGACGCGCTTTTCTGTGGAAGAAATCTCGACACGGATGATTGCCGAGACCGGCTTAGCGCGGCGTTTCTCCCCTCGCTAAGCCGACATTGAATAACACAGTTACAACTACATGCCTTTAGGGGCGAAGATACCCGGGGCGTTACGCCAGTAGCCTTTGTAATCCATCCCGAAACCAAAGACATAGCGGTCCGCGACTTCTAAGCTGCAGTAATCAGCTTTCAAGCCCGGCACCGCTTTTCGATCATGCTGCTTATCCACCAATACCGCCGTGGTCACGCTGGCAGCCTGGGCTTCTTTGCAATAGGCAAGTATCGCGGCGAGCGTCGACCCTTCATCCAGAATGTCATCCACGATCACTACATGCCGTCCAGCCATCGGTACTTCAGGCGACACGCGCCAAAAAAGCTCGCCCCCGCGTAGCTCGTTGCGGTAACGCGTAGCGTGTAGGTAGTCGACTTCCAGCGGAAAGCCCAAGCGGGTCAGCAAATGGCCGGTTGTGATTAATCCACCGTTCATAACACAATAAAAAACCGGCAGCTTATCGCCTAAATCCTTGGTGATCGCTTCGGCCATGCGATCCAGAGCGCGCTCAACCTGCTCCTGGGAAATCAAACAGTCGGCGGTATCCATGAGCTGGCGCATTGAGTCCAACGACTCAAGGGCCTCTTTATCCAGTTTAGACATTGGGTTACTCCCCAAAAAGTAGCAGTATTACGAAAAGAAAAATCAGGTGGGATTAGAGCGCTTCGAGCTTGGCATGCGTTCGTCGCCAGCGCCCCAGCGCCGTCAGCGCATCCAAATCAGGGCGTGCACGCCCATAGCGCAGTTTTGCAGGTCGCTTATTGGCAACCCCCTGGCAGGCATCTATCACATCCAGGGCAGCGGCGCGGTCGTTACACACCAACAACATGTCGCAACCAGCCGCGAGGGCAGCGGCGGCACGTCCACGTGGCTCGCCCGCTTCATGAGCGCCCGCCATACTTAAATCATCTGAAAAAATGCAGCCTTTAAAGCCCAGCGATTCACGCAGCATGCCCAGCCAGCTGGGTGAAAAACCCGCCGGGCGTGTATCAAACGCTCGATAAATCACATGCGCGGGCATGATGCCATCAAGCTTAGGGGCAAGTCGTTCAAAGGGGACAAGGTCGCGTTGCTTAATCGTCTCCATTGAACGCTCATCGACAGGCAAGGCAACGTGGGAATCTGCGGCTACACCGCCGTGACCAGGAAAATGCTTACCTACCGCCGCCATACCTGCCTGGTGCAAGCCTTCCACAAAGGCCGCGCCTAGTTGGGCTACGTGGTGAGGGTCACTACTAAAGCTACGATCGCCTATCACGCTGGAAATGCCGCTATCGACATCGAGTACCGGCGCAAAACTGATATCCAGCCCGCACGCGGCCATTTCCATACCTAGCAGCCAGCCCGCATCAATGGCAAGCAAGGTGCCTTCTTCGGGGTCCTGAACATAGCGCTCACCAATGCGGGCCATGGCTGGCAGCCGGGTAAGCCCCTTTTTAATGCGTTGAACGCGGCCTCCCTCTTGGTCTACCGCCAGCAGCAGATCACCGCGCACACGCCGGATATCACTGCACAGCTTGCGCACCTGGTAGGCGTCTTCCACATTACGGGCAAACAGAATGACGCCACCAACAGCGGGTTCAAGCAGTAAGCGCTTTTCAGCGCTGTTCAATCGCGGCCCTTCCAGGTCGAGCATGACCGGGCCAATAGGTTGAGTCATTATCATGGATCCAACAAAAGGGCCGGTGATTTTAGACGATCAACGCTCAGAGTCAAAAAACCTTACCTGCGACCGCTATTGATCGCTGCCATGAAGCCATACGGGGGTGCCAGGCAGCGCGCGCTCAAAGACATACAGCAGATCCTGATTGCGTAAGCGTATACAGCCATGGGAAGCCGGCGTTCCCATTGGCTGATTGGGTGGTGTACCGTGCAAATAGATATAGCGGCGCTGAGAATCAACCGAGCCTGCGCGGTTGAATCCCCGCTCCAGACCGCACAACCATAAAATGCGTGTCAAAATCCAGTCACGCGTCGGGTTTGCTTTGGCCAGCGGCGTTGAAAACACCTCGCCGGTAAAACGTCGACCTCTAAACACCGCGTTGATCGGCAGGTCCTTGCCAATCGCCGCTCGCACATAGTGCCAGCCATGTGGCGTTTGACCGCTACCTTCCTGTTGGCCTACACCTGCTTTGCCTGACGATATTTCGCATTCAAAGCACACCTTTTGCCCCTGCCACCAACGCAACTGCTGTGTATCGGTATCAATCTCGATCCAGCCAGTTTGGCTAGGTGGCAGCTCAGCTAGCGTTGGCGTTCGCATGATGCCCCTCTTCTACAGCCGGAGGTAATGGCGCGTTCATGGCGGCGACGACCACTGGCCGCAAGCGACGTACCAGATCACGCACGGTGACCTGTTCTTGATAATCTTTAGCCGCAATATCCCGTAGAGCATCCAGACCCGACAAGGTAAAGATGACGGTACCCAGCATAAAGTGTAGCCGCCAGAAGCGTTCTGAATCAGGAAGATCCGGCGTGGCCTGGCGGACCAGCTCAGTAAAGCGCGCGAACACCTCGCCATACTGCTCTTGAATATGACGCCGCAAATGCCCTTGAGCCTGGCTATAGGCCAGCCCGAGCAAGCGCATAAACACTTTTAGACTATTGCGCTCAGCGGGCACTGCCAGCACCGTTGTTGCCATGGTTTCGAGCAGTTCCTCCAACGGGATATGGCTATCGGTATAGCGAGCTTCTAGCTCGTCGAGCGCAGTATGAAAGCGCAGAGTGAAGGGATCCAGATAGCGTGAGAAGACCGCCTGAATCAAGGCTTTTTTAGAGCCAAAGTGATAGTTGACGGCCGCTAAATTGACCCGGGCTTTGCTAGTGATGTTGCGCAGCGACGTTTCAGCAAAACCACGCTCTGCAAACAGCACCTCAGCGGTATCAAGAATACGCGACACCGTATCAGATTGTGCCATTTCGGCCTCCAGAAAAACGAGTGTTTAAAACATGCCGAAATAGTATGCCATAACCCTAACGGGCTCAATCCTAGATACGAGAAGCTCCTGTAATCGATGAGAAAACTCATTAAAGTTAATTCAAACACCTCATCGCTGAATTGGGGTCGGCTGACGTTTGAGCCTAGCCGTTAGCCAAATGACGCCAGGTCCTTGTCTAACCTCTATTAAGCACTATTTTTATCCGTGTACTGGACAGAGGAACATACTGTATACTTAAACACATATTGTTCAAGCAGGCAGATACCGACTGTCTTTTATCGTTTATGGAGTTTGGTATGTCTCGACCACTCACAGCACGTCAACAGCATGTTTTTGATTTTATCGTAAAAACCATGGGTGAATTCGGATATCCACCCACTCGCGCAGAAATTGCCAAAGCGCTAGGGTTTAAATCGCCCAATGCTGCTGAAGAGCATTTGCGCGCGCTTGAGCGCAAGGGTGTGATCCGCATTATTCGCAATACATCACGCGGGATTCGTCTGCCTAACCAGGATGTTCAGGAAGTGAGCGATTCGCCTGCTCCTGTGGCGGCCAATAGTGATCTTCCCCCGGCCGGCTTGCCCGTTATTGGCGAAGTTGCCGCGGGCAGCCCCATCTTGGCGGCTGAACACATTGACCGCTACTGCCCGCTGCCAGCAGAGTACTTCACGCCCAAGGCCGACTACCTGCTGCGTGTGCGCGGCCTGTCGATGAAGGATGTTGGCATTCTTGAAGGCGACTTGCTGGCAGTGCATCGCACTGACCGCGTACGTGACGGGCAGATCGTTGTCGCGCGCCTGGAAGATGAAGTTACCGTGAAGCGCTTTAAGCGTCAGGGCCATCAGGTAACGTTAATGGCCGAAAACGCTGATTTTGCCCCTATCGAAATCGACTTGCGCACTCAGTCACTGGATATTGAAGGCGTCGGGGTGGGCGTTATCCGGGGCGGCAACGGTCAAGCACTCGGCTAATGTACCGCTTGTGGTGAGTTGGCGGCAGAGCATCGTGTTAAGAACATAATTTCTTAAGAACATAATTTCTTAAGAACAGAGAATACAGCGTCTTGATAGCCTTCAAGCGGGTGGCCATTTCCATGGCCACCCGCTTTTTTTTGGCTTAAACGCAACTACGGGCGTTTAGCTAAATACCACTGTCTTATTACCGTGAATCAATACGCGGTCTTCCAGGTGCCAGCGCAGGCCACGTGCCAGCACGGCTTTTTCCACATCGCGGCCAAAACGAACCAAATCAGTGGGTGTATGGCAATGGCTCACGCGATGGATATCCTGCTCGATAATCGGCCCCGCATCCAGCTCCTCGGTCACATAGTGACAGGTCGCACCAATCAGTTTTACACCGCGCTCATAGGCCTGATGATAAGGCTTGGCACCCGCAAAAGAGGGCAAGAAGCTGTGGTGAATATTGATCACCTGACCGGCATACCGCTCGCATAGTGACGGCGGCAGAATCTGCATATAACGTGCCAGCACGATGCAATCCGCGCGCGCATGATCGATATGCTCTTTCACTTGGGCAAACGACGCTTCTTTATTGTTCGGATCAACCGGCACATGGTGATAAGGAATACCATACCACTCGGCGATTGAACGCATGTCTTCGTGATTGGAAATCACACCGGCGATATCGCAATCCAGCTCACCCGCCTGCCAGCGATACAGCAGATCCACCAGGCAATGGGACTCACGCGAGACCATCAGTACCACCCGACGGCGCTTTTGAGTATCGACCAGCGACCATTGCATAGAAAACTCTTGAGCGATCGGTTCAAAGGCACTGCGCAACGTTTCAGCGGACATCCCTAGTGAATCAGCCAATATTTCGTAACGCATAAAAAACCGGCCCGTTTGCAAGTCAGAGTGCTGGCTGGCTTCGGTAATCGAACCGCCCTGCTGAGCTATAAAACTTGATACACGAGCAACAATGCCTACCTGATCAGGGCAGGAAACGACCAAACGATAATAATGAGACATACGGGATACTCTTTGATCTGCGAAATACTTTTGACGTAATGCAGTAGTTAGCTCAATGGATCATACAAAGGATAATGCCAAAGGCAGTTCAACGGCGCAGCGAACAGACCTATCACTGCGCCGACAATAAAGACCGCCTAGTGTACCGGAACACCTTTCACGAAGCACCGGCCGCATATGCCATGGTCATTGTTAGCCGCCCCTGCCTTCCCGTATAGTTAAGGCATTACTTTTTAGGCTTTTCATAACTGATGCATCCACCACGCGTTCAACTTCGTCCCCGCCGTCGCCCTCCTCTGCGCCTACTGCCGCTGGGTGGGTGTGGTGAAATCGGCATGAATCTAACGCTATATGGATACGACGATCATTGGATCGCGGTCGACTGCGGCATGATGATTCGCCAGGATCTGCCCAATTCACCACTTCAGGTGCCCAATCTGGATACCCCGGAGGCCCTGGGCATCACTCCCCAGGCGCTATTTATCACCCATGGCCACGAAGACCATATTGGCGCGGTTGCCTGGCTATGGCCCAAGTGGAACTGTCCAATTTATGCAACGCCGCTAGCCGCAGGCCTGTTACGCTTAAAATTCGCCGAACATCAGTTAAGCAGTACGGCCATCAAGGTAATCGAGCCCGGCGAAGCAATGGAAAGCACGCCGTTTTCGGTACGCTACATGCCTCTGACCCATTCGATTCCTGAAAGCTGCGCGCTGATGATACTGATTGGCGGCTACCGCGTACTGCATACCGGTGACTGGAAGCTGGATCCTAACCCCCTTATTGGTGACCCCATTAATGCGGCCCATTTTCGGGCGCTCGCCCCGGTTGATTTAGTGGTTGGGGATTCAACTAACGCTCCTCTGCCGGGTCACTCGGGCAGTGAAGGCGATGTGGCTAAAGCGCTGTCTAAAACCTTGGGCGAATGCAAGGGCCGCGTGGTGGTCTCCTGCTTTGCAAGCAACCTAGCGCGAGTATTAGCCATTGGCCGGGCGGCGCACCAGTGTGGACGCCGAATTAGTTTAATGGGTCGCTCAATGGAGCGGATGGTGGGTATTGCACGAGGCCTTGGCTATATGGATGACTTGCCAGCCCTCGTTCCATCGCATGATCTTGGCTATTTACCTCCAGATGAAGTGGTCATTATCGCTACAGGCAGCCAGGGTGAACCGCGTGCAGCCCTGCAAAGGCTTGCTCAGGGGCGCCATCCGTTTATTGACCTTGAGCCCGGCGATAACGTTATTTTCTCCGCCAAAACCATTCCGGGTAACGAACGCCCAATTGAGCAGCTAAAACGGCGTCTAAAGCAGTTAGGGGTGACGATTTTTGATGAGATAAATCACCCGGAGCTGCATGCTACCGGGCACCCGGCGCAGGAAGAACTAATCAAGTTTTATCAGTGGGTACGGCCAAAACACCTTATCCCGGTACACGGCGAGGCTCGCCATCAGCAGGCGCATCAGGCCATTGCCCAAGCCCTTGATATTAGCGCGCCTTTAGCGCCCGTGAATGGCGACATTATCGTGCTGGATGGTCAGGGGCTCCGCTGTGAAGCGCGCCACCCCCAACCACCCTGCATCGTTAATCAAAATAGTGTTGTGCCACATCCAGGCTTGGAAAACGCCAAAGCCACGGCCCGCCGAGGCAGTTTGTACCTTGCGCTACCGGTCACGGCTAGTGAGACAGGCTGGTGGCGCATAGGCCGCCTGATGCTAGATACCAGCAGTGCAAGCCCCCTGGATGAAGATAGCTTTAGTGAATGGCTGGATGATCAGCTTGAGGATATTGAAGCCGATACGTTAGCGGACCTACGCTTTGCGCTTCAGCCGCGCTTGATTCATTGGCTGGCAGAACATATGCAGCATATGCCCGACGTACATTTGCAAATTATGGCGGCCGAAGCGCCCTTATAAATGTAAGCCTTGTTTTAGGGCTAAGCGCTAGCGTTCCAGAGCATAGGCCCGCCCTACGTCCAGCGAGCCGCATCCTGGGTATCGGTGGTGCGCTCTTTTACCCAGTATTCGCCTTGTCCCGAGTGCTCTTTCTTCCAGAATGGCGCTTGGGTCTTTAAAAAATCCATTATGAAGTCGCACGCCTCAAAGGCTTCGCGTCGGTGGGCGCTGGCGACCAGCACACGTACGATCGGGTCGCCTGGCATGAGATACCCAACACGATGAACGATGTACACGGCCTGCAGCGACCAGCGCTGCCAGGCCTGCTCACCAATACTTTCCAGCGTTCGCTCCGTCATGCCCGGATAGTGTTCAAGGGTCAACCCCGTCACATCCGGGGTTTCATTGAAATCACGCACCAAGCCGGTAAAACTCACGACAGCGCCAATGTCGGTACGCTGTGCCAGCACTTGCTCATAGCCATCAGCTAACGCAAACGGTGTAGCCTGAACATGCACCCGGATATTCATGATCTAGCCTCCGGTCACCGGTGGAAAAAACGCCACCTCATCCTCGTTGGTAATACGCGCACTGTCGTTGGCCATGACCTGATTAATCGCACATAGCGTACGCTGGTCGTTGAGCACGCTAAAGCGCGGATCACGCTGGCTTAAAGCGGCTTTTAAACCGGCAATATCGCAGCTGGGCACTTGCTCCAGATCGAGCACGATATCACTCACGCCTACTCGCTCACGCAGCTCGGCCAAGAACTTTACCCGAACGCAAGGCGAGGCACAGCGCTCTCCTAGGGTTACCTCTCCCGTTGCCCCATCACCTGTTACGATTGGCGCCGCTGGGCGGGCATCACGCTGATAATCTCCCCGCACGCCGCCGTGTTTGCTTTCCAATTGGACAGCATCGATGCGCATATCTTTATCCACGGCTTTGCACATATCGTAAAGCGTCAAACAAGCAACCGATACGGCAGTCAGCGCTTCCATCTCAACACCGGTACGCCCATTCAAACGGCATAGCGCCGTCACCTTGACGCAGCTGTCTTGCTGGTCGATCTCAAACTCTATCGATACTTTAGAAAGCGCTAGGGAGTGGCAAAGCGGAATCAGCTCATGGGTACGTTTGGCGGCCTGTATACCGGCGATACGCGCAGTGGCAATAACATCGCCCTTGGGAAGCTTGCCGTCACTTAGCAAGTTGAGCGTTTCAGGCTGCATGATAATCCGCCCCGAAGCGACTGCCTCACGGCGCGTTTCGCGCTTATCACCAACATCAACCATATTAGCCTCACCACGCGTATTGAGGTGGGTTAGCTGCATGTTTTCACCTATCGTTTGAAGCCATCGTTTTAAGCTGGACTGTTGGGTTGGGTGCTCACCCAGGCAAGCACCCAGCGGGTAATCGCATCAAGATCATTCAGGTCTAACAGGGCCACTGAGGGGCTAAGTTCAATCGGTGCCTCTGCGTCGAGCGCGACGGCTTGTAGCGTTGCATCATCAAGAATTGATGTCTCTCCAATGCCCTTACGATACAGTACAAGTTTGGGAATGGGCCATGCTTTAAATCCTTCTACAATGACCAGATCCGGCTGATGATGAGCCATCATCGCCAGTAACGCGCCCAGGTCAGGCTCCTCTTGGTCGGGCGTTTCCTGCATGAGTGCAAAGCGTTGCCGTGATGCGACCAGCATTGGAGACGCCCCGGCACTGCGCAGCCGATAGCTGTCTTTGCCGGGCTTATCTACATCAAAGTTGTGGTGGGCATGCTTGATAACGCCAACATCCAGCCCTGCCTCGCGTAATCGCGGCAGTAATTGGGTCAGTAGCGTGGTTTTACCCGTTCCACTCCAGGCGGCAATACCTAGTACAGGAAACGTTGTCGTGATGCTGCCTACCATCTCCCCATACTCCTTCTAACAGCGGCGTTTAACATGCGTCGCTTACTCACCTTCCCGCTCGCGCGGCAGTAGCCAATTTAACGCAATCCCCACAAGTGCGGCCAGGCTAACGCCCTGTAGCGTGAACTGACCTTCGCCAAACTGCATGCCGCCAATCCCGAAAACCAAAATCAAGGATACCACCACCAGATTACGTGGCGCCGTTAACGACTGCCCGGCACGTACCAGCGTATTCATTCCCACCACGGCGATTGAGCCAAACAGCAGTGTCATGATACCGCCCATCACGGGTCCAGGGATGGTTTGCAAAAGCGCCCCCAGCTTGGCCACAAACGCCAGTACGATGGCAAGCACGGCTGCCACAATCATGTAGGTAGGGTTAAAGGCACGGGTTAGCGTTACCGCCCCAGTCACTTCGGAATACGTTGTATTGGGTGGCCCGCCAAACAACGCCGCGACCGTCGTCGCCAAACCATCGCCTAATAACGTGCGATGCAGGCCCGGTTTTTCCAAATAGTTTTTCCGCGTTACCGAGCCAATCGCGACCATATCACCGATATGTTCGACCGCAGGCGCGATGGCGACAGGAATCATGAATAAAATGGCCGCCCAATGAAAACTGGGCGCGGTAAAGCTGGGTAGCGCCAGCCAAGCCGCTTCGCGAACCGGGGTGAAATCGACGACTCCCATCATCAACGCCAGCGTATAACCGGTAAAAATCCCCCCCATAATGGGCACCAGACGTAACAGGCCACGGCCGAAGACCGCCAAGACCAAGGTGACCAGCAGACTAGCCATCGATAAGAAAATAGCTTGCCAATAGCTGATATTATCGCTGGTTTCACCGGTTGCCATGCTTACCGCAACAGGCGCCAGCGCCAAGCCAATCACCATGATGACCGGCCCCACCACGACAGCAGGCAGTAAGCGGTTAAGCCAGCCAACCCCACGTAGACGCACGGCCTGAGAAATGGCGACATACACCAAGCCTGCCACCATTAACCCGCCCATGGTGGCCGATACCCCAAAGCTTGCAATGGAGCCTTGTATGGGCGCGATAAAAGCAAACGAGGAGGCCAGAAATACCGGCACCGTCTTTTTCGTGACCGCGTGAAATACCAACGTACCTACACCGGCAGTGAACAGCGCGACGCTTGGATCCAGCCCGGTTAACAGCGGCACTAACACCAACGCGCCAAAGGCGACAAACAGCATTTGCGCACCGGTCAGCAGTACCTTTGGCCATGACTCTGGCTGGCTGACAGCATCACTCATCACACAACTCCTAAAAATTTGTTATTCATATTGAGGGGGCAAAAATTGAGAAGGCAAAAAAATGCCCCTAGCGCAAAGCGCAAGGGGCAATATCAAACGGGGCGCTTAGCGCGTTCCAAAAATCTTGTCTCCGGCATCTCCCAAGCCTGGGACGATATAGCCGTTTTCATCCAACCGGTCGTCTACCGACGCAGTATAAATTTCAACATCGGGATAAGCCTCCTGCACCCGTTTAATCCCTTCTGGTGCCGCGACCAGAACAATCACTTTCATATGCTCGCAGCCACGCTCGCGCAGCATATCAAGCGTTGCGACCATCGAGCCGCCGGTTGCCAGCATCGGATCAATGACCAGTGCCATACGCTCTTCGATATCGTTGGCGAATTTCGCAAAGTAAGGAACCGGCTGCAGGGTTTCTTCATCACGGTAAAGGCCCACAACACTGACGCGCGCACTGGGAATCAGATCCGTCACGCCTTCAAGCATACCTAAGCCAGCGCGCAAAATAGGGACGACAGTGACCTTTTTACCTTTAAGGCGGCGCGTAGCGATAGGCTCGCCATTCCAACCTTGAATCTCATGGTCTTCAAGCTCCAGGCCTTTGGTCGCCTCATAGGTCAAGAGCTTGGCCACTTCACCTGCCAGTTCACGAAAGCTTTTAGTGCTTAAATCAACTTCGCGCATCAGTCCCAGCTTATGTTGAACAAGCGGATGGTTAATGGCGTAGACACTCATGGGGCTTCCTCACTGCAGGGATATCAGGATGGCGACGTAGGTCGCATCTTCAGGCATACAAAATTGCGCGCCATTCTACCTGTATCTGACCACTAGGTTAAGCGCTTTCGGGCAGTTGCCAGTCAATAGGCGAACGCCCCTGTTCTACCAGGAACTGATTCGCTTGAGAAAACTGGTGGTTGCCAAAAAAACCACGATGAGCAGACAGCGGCGAAGGATGGGGCGACTCCAACACTAAATGGCGCTGCTGATCGATTAGCGCTTTTTTCTGGCGCGCATGGCTGCCCCACAATAAAAACACGCACGACGGAGCATGCTGGCTTACCGTTTCGATTGCTCGATCCGTAAACTGCTCCCAACCTTTGCCCCGGTGAGAGGCAGCATTACCCTGCTCAACGGTCAAGGCCGTGTTTAACAGCAGCACGCCCTGGGTAGCCCAGCTAACCAGGCTGCCATGGCGTACCGGCTTAAAGCCTACATCGCTTGCCAACTCTTTATAAATATTGACAAGTGACGGGGGGATTTTCACCCCCGCCTGAACGGAAAAGCTTAATCCATGCGCCTGGTTAGGCCCGTGATAGGGGTCCTGACCGAGGATAACGACTTTTACATCTTTCAATGGCGTCAGCTCAAACGCCCGAAACCAATTGGAAGAGTGGGGATAAATAACTTTTTTAGCCGTTTTCTCTTGGGCCAAAAACTGTTTCAAAGCCTTCATGTAATCTGCTTGAAACTCATCACCGAGCCATTGGCCCCAGTCGTTCGTCAGTGGATTAGTCATAATTCCTTTTAACTTGGTCAACAAGTGGCTCTACATATGCAACGCCCATATCCCAAGGGAACTGGATCCAGCATTGCTGAGCCACTTCAGTGAGATATTGGTCCACTAAAGGACGCCCTTCTGGCTTAGCATAGATAGTCACAAAATGGGCTTTCGGCATCATTTCACGCACTGCACGCGCGGTTTTACCAGTATCCACCAGATCATCGACCAACAGCCAACCTTCACCATCGTGGTCAACGCCCTTCATGATATTCAGGCCGCCCTGATCCATATGGTCATAGCTTTTAATACAGATCGTATCAATCAGGCGCACGTTAAGTTCGCGGGCAATGAGTGCCGCCGGAATTAATCCACCCCGGGTGATCGCCACAATACCTTTAAAGTCCCGCTCGATCATTTGATGGCAAAGCTGGCGCACATCGCGGTGCAACTGGTCCCAGGAAATGGTGAAATGCTGGTGATAGCGTTCGCTGCTCATGAGAGGCGTTACTCGTCTTCGTTGAAAGAACATACCGCGAATACGCTAAAACCAGCATCGCGAATTTTCTGAGAACCGCCCAACTCGGGTAGGTCAATAATCGTGGCGGTTTCTACTACTTGTCCGCCAGAACGCTGAATAAGGTTGGCGGCGGCCAACATAGTGCCACCAGTGGCAATCAGATCATCCATCAGCAGGATCCGGTCACCCTCCTGAAACGCATCAGAATGCAGCTCAACTTCAGAATGGCCGTATTCCAGCTTGTAGGTTTCACTGATCGTTTTAAAAGGCAGTTTGCCTTTTTTACGAACCGGTACAAAGCTACAGCCCAGCTCATAGGCAAGCGGCGCACCGATAATGAAACCACGCGCATCAATCGCCGCGATGGCATCTAAATTCATTTCCTGATAGCGATGTACAAAACTGTCGATCAGCTTGCGAAAAGCCGCACTGTTTTGTAATAACGGAGTGATATCTCGAAAGTTCACCCCCTGCTCAGGCCAATCAGGAACGGTGCGAATAACCGACTTAATGTAGTCGCCGTAGATGCTCATCGCGTCTCTCATAGATTAATAATAAATAGCCTGGGCGCTTAACCCAAGAATAGAAACTTCGCTGCAAACAGCAATGCAAGGATCACAACGGCTGGGTTCAGGTCACTAAAACGGCCAGACAGCGCTTTAATACCCACAAAGCTTATAAACCCTAAGGCAATACCGTCAGCAATAGAGAACGTGAGCGGCATCGCCAGTGCAGCAATCAGTACCGGTGCTGCATCGGTCGGATCTTCCCAGTTCGCATGAGCCAAACTGCCGGCCATAAGAACCGCCACGTACAATAGAGCGCCTGCCGTGGCATACGCGGGTATGGAGCCCGCCAGAGGCGCAAAGAAAAGGCTGATTAAAAACAACACGCCAACCACTACGGCGGTTAACCCGGTTCGCCCACCAGAGGCGATACCCGCGGTTGATTCGATATAGCTGGTAGTGGTCGAGGTGCCCAGCGCCGCCCCAGCCATGGACGCGGTACTATCTGCCATCATGGCGCGCCCGATACGCGGCAATTTACCATCTTTATCCAACAGCTTGCCCCGGTGAGCAACGCCCACTAGCGTGCCGGATGTATCAAACAGGTCCACGAACAAAAACGCGAAGATAACGCTAAGCATTGCGACATCCAATGCGCCCATCAAATCCATCGCCATAAAGGTAGGCGCGATAGACGGTGGCATTGACATCAACCCTGCATACTCATTGTGACCCAGCAGCATCGCCAGCAGAGTAATACCCAGGATACCGATCAACACTGCACCTTTGATCCGCAGGTAAGACAGCGCAGTGATCACAAAAAAGCCTAGCAGGGCATATAAAGGCGCAGGCTGTGAAAGATCGCCCATTGAGACAAAGGTCGCCGGATTAGCGACCACAATGCCGGAGTTTTTAAGCGCAATCATGGCCAGGAAAAGACCAATCCCCGCCGCGATCCCTAAACGCAGCGACATGGGAATGGAGTTAATGATCCACTCGCGAATCTTAAAAATACTCAGCAAGAAAAAGGTCAGGCCCGAAAAGAAGACCGCGCCCAGTGCGGCTTCCCAGGTGTAGCCCATGCCCAGTACCACGCCATAGGTGAAAAAGGCGTTGAGCCCCATGCCGGGTGCCTGAGCGATAGGGTAATTAGCCCAAAGCCCCATGACGAAGCAGCCAATCGCCGCCGCCAAGCAGGTCGCCACAAAGACGGCGCCGTAGTCCATGCCCGCTTCTGACAAAATGCTGGGGTTCACGAATATGATATAGGCCATGGTCAGGAACGTCGTGATCCCGGCAACAACCTCCGTCTTCACATTCGTGTTCAGCTCGGTCAGATTGAAATAGTTATTCAGAAGTTTCATGAATGTTTTTATCCTTCGCGCAAACGCAAAATGCGTCCCCTTGGAGCGAGAAAAGCCGCACATGTTACCGAAAGGTACCGTGTGATGCGAGTACCAAACGCGCAGCCAGTTGAGGCGGAAGAGCCTCCGCCAGTAATAACGCTAGCAATCTTCAGGCCATCAACTAACCAATCGGTCAGTTAGCTTGGTTCAAAATCGTTATGCGCGCTTGGCCAGCACACGCTCAACGGTTTCAACAATGACTTGGGTTTGCGGGTCAATCTCAATATTGACGTCATCGCCAGGCAGGCGCTCGCTGAGCATCGTGCGAGAAAGCGTTTCCGGAATCAGATTAACGCTGAACTCAATACCGCTGTCGTCTGATGCACGACGTACATCCCCAACCGTTAAGCTAATACCATCCACCCCGATATAGCCTTTCTCAAAAACGAAGCGGCCAATCGTGTCAGGTAAGGCAAACCATAGCCGACGATTATTAGGCGCTTCTTCGATGGCCACCACGTTTGCCATACAAATAATGTGACCAGACATGGAGTGCCCACCAATCTCATCACCAAACCGGGCGGCACGCTCAATATTGACGCCTCCTCCCGGTGCAAGTGCACCAAGATTAGTCAATCGTAGGGTTTCCCGCATCAAGTCGAAACTAACGTTATCGCCGTTAATCCCGGTAACGGTGAGGCACACCCCGTTATGGGCCACTGAGGCACCGATTTCCAATCCCTCGCGCATGGCCGCAGGCATAGCCACTACATGGGTTCGAAACTCGTCAAGTTCATGCACCTCTACTACGGTCGCGATACCCTGCACGATGCCGGTAAACATAATGAATCCTCTAGTACGTCATCTTGAAAGCGCTTATTCAAACATGAATTAACAAAGGCGCAAGTTTACGCTCCTGAACAAAATAATGCGCTTATCGCGCGGCTAATAAGCCTAAGAATATATGGCTCGCTCTGGCATTAATTATCAGCCTTGATTCCGCTATGAAAAGTTAAATACACCAAAACAGTGGCTAAATTTACCAAATACCTCTGACGAAGCGAGGTCCAACGTAAAATCAGCCGGTTTCAATTGACAACTTGGGGGCTGCTCTTTAGACTTTTGGCCCATGTAATGACGCCGATTTGTACCCATATTGCGGGCGTCCACCAAATCAATGATTTGGTGAAGTGCAGCTAAAAGGGTGTGTCCAGCGTTGATGGCCACCCATAAGGGTGGCCTTTTTTTTATATCCCGCCCTGCGCTTGCTCCCTCGCACTCCGTCTAAGGCCTCCCATTAAGGCAGACGCTATGATTGAACTTAGTAACGTTAGTAAAACCTATGGCAGCGGCGACAGTGCCGTTCATGCCCTGAGTGATGTTAATTTATGTGTGCCCAAAGGCACTATCCATGGCGTTATCGGCTTATCCGGTGCGGGCAAGTCAACGCTAATTCGCTGCGTGAACCTTCTTGAGCGCCCTACCCAAGGCAGCGTCACGGTAGATGGCCAGGAAATGACCCGCTTGAGCGGCGGTGCTCTGAACCAGGCGCGCCATCGCATTGGCATGATTTTCCAACATTTCAACCTACTGACCACGCGTAACGTGTTTGATAACGTTGCCCTGCCCCTTGAACTGATGGGTGAAAAGCGCAGCGCCATTCAAAGCCGCGTATTGCCATTACTTGAAATGGTAGGGCTGGCTGATAAAGCCAAACAGTATCCTGCTCAGCTCTCGGGCGGCCAAAAGCAGCGCGTTGCTATCGCTCGCGCCCTGGCCAGCAAGCCCAACGTACTGCTATGCGATGAAGCAACGTCAGCACTCGACCCGCAAACCACCGGCTCCATTCTTGAGCTTCTGCGCGATATCAATCAGCAGTTGGGTATCACTATTTTATTGATTACCCATGAAATGGAAGTGGTTAAGTCAATTTGCCACCGAGTGAGCCTTATCTCTAACGGCAAACTGGTGGAAGATGCAGAAGTCGGCGACTTCTTTACCGCACCACGCACCCAGCTGGGTCGTGAGTTCTTGAACGATTTTCTTCAACTCAGCCCGCCCAAGGAGCTTATTGAACGCTTGAGCGCAACGCCAAGCGAGGCCACTCATCCTGTGGTGCGCCTGACGTTCTCTGGCGACGCCGTTTCGACACCGCTTATTTCGCGCCTGGCGCGTGAATGCAATGTAGATGTCAGCATTCTACAGGCCAAAGTGGAGTCCATTCAGGACCGCACCTTAGGGCTTATGATTGCGGAACTACTCGGCACCACCGAGCAGACGCAAAAAGCGATGAATTATCTTCAGTCTCACCAGTTAGAAGTCGAGGTACTTGGTTATGTCCAGCGCAATGTTTGACCTTATTTTACAGGCCACGCTGGATACGCTGTATATGGTGGCGATCTCCGGCGTCATATCAACGCTGCTCGGCCTACCGTTAGGCGTCTTGCTGTATGTGACACGCCCACGCCAAATTCTAGCCCAGCCGGTACTTAATCAGACGTTAAGCATTATTACCAATATTGGCCGCTCGATTCCCTTCATTATACTGATGGTGGCCATCATCCCCTTCACGCGCATGCTGGTGGGCACCTCCATAGGGATTAATGCCGCCTCGGTACCCTTAACCATTGCGGCCATCCCTTTTGTGGCGCGCCTGATAGAAGGTGCGCTCAATGAGGTATCTCCAGGCTTGGTTGAGTCTGCTCAATCCATGGGCGCAACGCCCTGGCAGGTTATTCGCAAGGTGCTTATCCCCGAAGCGCGGGGCGGCATTATTACGGGCCTTACCATTACGCTGGTAACACTTGTTAGCTATTCTGCCATGGCGGGCGCTGTAGGCGGTGGCGGCCTGGGGGATCTGGGTATCCGTTATGGGTACAACCGTTTCAACCCTACTATCATGCTGATTACCGTAATTATTTTGGTGATTATGGTGCAAGGCTTTCAAAGCCTGGGTGATTACTTGGTGCGTAAAAGCGACCGTAAATAATGATAGACATTGCCTATACGGATTTATAACAAAAAAACATTAGAATTATTTTTCTTATTCCAGCATTATCAATTCATGGTGGAACAACGCATTAGGAGACTTATATGCAAAAACTTATAATTGGTAGCCTGACAGCTTTGGCACTGGCAGTTAACGTGGCAAATGCAGAAACGCGCACGCTCAAAATGGGCACCGTTGCCGGCCCTGAAACCGAAGTTATGGAAGTGGCAGCGCGTATTGCTAAAGAAGAATACGACCTTAATGTCGAAATTATCGAATTTACCGATTACGTAACCCCCAATGTTGCACTAGCAGACGGTAGCCTTGATGCCAATGCTTATCAGCACGCCCCCTACCTGAATGCCATGGTTAGCGACCGCGGCTATGATCTTGCCGTTGCGGGCTATACCTTTGTTTACCCGATCGGTGCTTATTCAGAAAAATTCGACAGCATTGAAGACTTACCCGACGGGGCGCAGATTGCTCTGCCCAATGACCCGTCCAACGAAGGGCGTGCGCTGATTTTGATGCATAACGAAGGCCTGATCACACTGAACGATCCGGAGAACCTGGAAGCCACGCCGATCGATATCGCCGAGAATCCGCACAACTTCCGCTTCCGTGAGATTGAGGCCGCCCAGCTTCCCCGTGTACTGCGCGATGTGGATATGGCTTTTATCAATAACACCTTCGCTCAGCCAGCTGGCTTGAAGCTTGACGATGCCCTGATCAAAGAAGGCCCTGAATCGCCCTACGTGAACCTTATTGCCGTTCGCGGTGGTGACGAAGAGCGTGAAGATATTCGTCAGCTGGTTGATGCTTATCAGCGCGACGAAGTCGCGGCTAAAGCTGAAGAGTTATTTAAAGGCGCTGCCGTACCGAGCTGGACTGAATAACCCCTTTAGAAAGCACTTATATCAGGCCGACCTTTGTGTCGGCCTGATGCGTTTTTTAACGAGATGACTATGCCGATCACCAACTACGCGCTACTCAACCGCCAGCTTGAAGCCCTGCTTGATACACGCGACTGGCTTACCAATAGCGCTCAAACCTGCGCTTTTATTCAGCAGGAAGTACCTAACCTGAACTGGGTGGGATTCTATCTTCAGCGACAACATGAGGTCTTGGGGCTAGGGCCTTTTCAGGGTAAACCGGCCTGCCACCCGATTCCCTTTAGCAAGGGCGTATGCGGAGCCGCAGCACGCCAGCAGAAAACACAGCGGGTCGATGATGTTCACGCCATCGCAGACCACATTGCCTGCGATACGGACTCTCGCTCCGAGCTGGTGATTCCTGTCGTTCTAAAGGGCTACCTGTGGGGCGTTCTAGACCTGGATAGCCCATTACCTGCCCGCTTTACCGAAGACGATCAGGCTGGAATCGAAGCACTAATAGCTACTTTTCAGCGCCAAACGGATCTGTCGCCCCATCAATGATAAGTATGCAGATGGATGGTGCAGTAAGCACGAAAAATAACGTCGCTCATGGATAGATCAGAGCGGCGGCGCGCCTTTCTAAGTGAATGGTTGAATATTTCTTCTGCCTTATAGCGGCTCAACCCTAGCTCTTGAGCCGTATGAAAATATTCATCCAGCTCTGCATCATCCACGCCATCACGCATTAGCGACGGTTTGTTTGCAGATTTAAGGCCTGATTTGAGACCACCCAAGGCAGAGGCCAAGCTGGGCATTAAATTAAGGTACATAGCTTCATCCTTGAATTATGTTCATAGGTATAGTAGTTCATCGCAGCGCAAATTCCAGTACAACTTCAGGCCAATTTCTATACGCGCATTATACATTATACAGCATGACGTTATCGTGACAGGCACCATTTCACGCACGTAAATATCCCTAATCAGGCATCCTCATCACTAGACGTTAAGCCTGGCAAAGGAAGCTGCCTGAATTAATTTGCTGCGCGAAATAAACGAATACGGTATGAAAAACAACGCTAAACGAACAAAAACCCCGCGCTTAAAAAGCACGGGGCTAACAATTTGGTAGGACCAGGCGGATTTGAACCGCCGACCTCCACGATGTCAACGTGGCGCTCTAACCAACTGAGCTATGGTCCTGAAAAATGGGTTGCGAGAATGGTAGGACCAGGCGGATTTGAACCGCCGACCTCCACGATGTCAACGTGGCGCTCTAACCAACTGAGCTATGGTCCTGTCGTGCAACGGATGCGTATTCTACTTATTTATCACAGTATTGCAAGAAACTTTTTTCTTACGCAAGAACCAGATTTACGCTGTATATCTCGATAAAATCATGGCTTGATAGCGTGTTTAATATTTATAAACAACTAATAAAATTTATTTTAGTTACCTTACTCAATAGGAAGATCAAATATGCTTGCCCCACTAATTATGTGCCTTGCACTCCTGCCCTTACTGGCAACATTGGTCGCACGAGTACCGTTGCGCTGGTGGTGGATACGGTGTTTTGAATTTCCTCGCGTGCAAATAGCGCTCCTATCACTTCTCTTCGGCCTAATGGCATTAGTATTTTTAGAACCCAGCGATTGGCGCTCAACCGCCTGGATTATCGTTCTTATTACGGTGGGCTTGCAGGGTCGCTATATTTTACCCTGGACACGCCTTTGGCGCGCTCAGGTTAAAACAGCTGATAAAGAAAGCTCCCAAGATCGCCACATCACGCTTTTAATTGCCAATGTATTGACGCCCAACCGGCGCGCTGAGGATCTGATCAAAATGATTCAACAGCGCCAGCCGGATATCATTTTAACCCTTGAGTCAGATCAATGGTGGCAGGATCAGTTAGATCCCGCACTTGATGAAAAATGGCCCTATAGCGTTAAAGTGCCGCTCGACAATCTCTATGGCATGCACCTTTATTCACGCCTTCCGCTGGAAAACACCTCGGTTAAATGGCTAATCCAAAAAGACATCCCATCTATTCATACCATGGTAACGCTTGAAAATGGCGACTCTATTCGTCTGTATGCCGTTCATCCCCGCCCCCCTGCTCCGGCGGAAAGCGAAAAATCGTTATGGCGAGATGCTGAACTCTTATGGGTGGGGCAAGAAGTCCACAAAAAACCTCAGCCTACGTTAGTGGCAGGTGATCTTAACGATGTGGCCTGGTCAAGCACCACGCGTTTATTCTGCCGCATTAGCGGTATGCTCGACCCGCGACGGGGTCGAGGTATGTTTAGCACCTTTCACGCCAAGAATCGGCTGTTGCGCTGGCCGCTTGACCACATCTTTGTGACCAACCACTTCACGCTGGTAAACATGCAGCGGCTGGGAGCGTTTGGTTCTGACCACTTCCCTATCCTGGCAACCTTTTGTTACCAGCCTACGCGCCAAGTTGAGCAGGAGAAACCTCAAGCAGACAGCGAAGAGCGCGAAGAGGCCAGCGAAACCATACAACAGGGTAAAATAGAAAAGCAGAAAACCTGAGGCGCCGCTGGCGATCTAGAACGAGTTATTTATGCTCGAAAACCTATTCAGGAATTCCCCCCTGGGTTAGCACCGTTGGATCTAACAATCTTTCCAACGTTTCCCGATCCAGGTCGGTTTGCTCTTCCGCGACATCAATAATCGGACGCCCTGCCTGGTAGGCTTTTTTAGCAATGGCGGCCGCCGCGTTATAGCCAATCACACTGTTGAGCGCCGTCACTAAAATAGGGTTACGCGCCAAAGGCCCCTGCAGGTTATCCTCCCGCACCTTAAACGTCGCAATTGCCCGGTCCGCAAGCAGCCGTGAGGTATTGCTCATCAAGGTAATGGAGGTCAGCAGATTGGTCGCCACCAGCGGCAGCATGACATTTAGCTGGAAGTTGCCGCTCTGGCCTGCCACCGTAATGGCCGCATCCAGCCCAATGACCTGAGCCGCCGCTTGAGCGGCCGATTCGGGGATCACAGGGTTGACCTTACCCGGCATAATGGAGCTGCCCGGCTGAAGCGCTTCAAGCTCTATTTCACCCAAGCCTGCTAATGGACCTGAGTTCATCCAGCGCAGGTCATTGGCAATTTTCATAATGACACAGGCCAAGCCTTTCAATTGGCCTGAAAGCTCAACGGCCGCATCCTGGGAGGAGAGACTGGCAAAAAAGCTATCATTAGGCGCAAAGCTTAACCCGGTTTGCTCACTTAGCTCTTTGGCAACCTCGTCGGCAAAACCTTCGGGTGCATTAATACCGGTGCCTACCGCCGTTCCGCCTTGCGCTAAACGACACAACCGGCTCATCGCGCTATCAAAGCGTTCAATGGCTTGGCTTAGCTGGCTTGACCAGGCGCCAAGCTCCTGGTCCATACGCAACGGCATCGCATCCATCAAATGCGTACGCCCTGTTTTAACGACATGCTTAAGTTCGCTCGCGCGTTGACCAATGCACGCCTTTAAATGCTCAAGCGCAGGTCGCAGCGACTCATTGACCGCAATTGCCGCTGAAACATGAATAGCCGTTGGAATAACGTCGTTGCTTGACTGACCCATATTCACGTGATCATTAGGCGTTACTTCCACCCCCTCGCGGCTTGCCAGGGTAGCCAATACTTCGTTGACGTTCATATTGGTTGACGTGCCTGACCCCGTTTGAAATACGTCTATCGGAAACTGGTCATCGTGCTCACCATTAATCACTGCCTGTGCGGCTTTTTGAATGGCGTTGGATCTAGCGTCATCTAACAGGCCCAACTGCTGATTAGTGCGGGCGGCAGCTAGTTTAATACGCGCCACAGCGTGCACAAAAGTCGCTGGCATGGGTGAATTGGAAACGGGAAAGTTATTGATAGCCCGCTGCGTTTGGGCTCCATAAAGCGCACTCGCCGGTACTTCAAGCTCACCCATGCTGTCGCGTTCGGTACGAGTATCCATTATTTATGCTCCTTATGAATGGTAATCAATCTTATTTTCAATTGATCACGTCGGCAAGTCCCTTCGCAATATCTGCAGCTATTCAAGCTAGACGCTCTCACCGCCTGGGTAAACATCTACCGCTTTACGTTAGAAAATAAGGTCTCGCGCCTTTATATTGCACTGCACAAAATCGGCTGCTATGCTGCGATGCAAGAAAGCTTAATATTCATAGCGGCTGTTGTTAAACGGGATGCTTAAAAGCACTATCTTGATTTAGGAGTTTTATAATGAACACGTTCAATACAAATGAAATGAACCAGCAGTTTGATAATTTCTTTATGGCCCCTGCACGCGCGTATGCCGCCCTGACTCTCGATTACGCAGAGAAGATGCTAAATGCACAAGTTAACGCCAGCCAAGCCTATGCTGAAACCGGCATCGCGCAGCTGCGCCAGCTAACCAGCGTAAAAGACCCAGAAGGGCTACGTAGTTATATGGAAGGCCAGCAGCAGGTTGTAAAACAGCTAGCAGAACAGGCTAAAGGCGATACGGATAAAGTGGTTGCGCTTCACCAGGACTATTTTCAAAAAAGCCAGAAGCTAACTGAAGACAATGTAAAGCAAGCCCAGACAGCGGCTAGTAAAATGCGCAAACCCGCCTAAGCCACTATCTATTCAAGCATCGACCTTACCCGCTAAATTAATAAGCGGGTAAGGTTCACCAGTTAAGCGACGACTTAACAAATGGAATCGTTAGCTTTCGTTTAGCAGATAAAGACGCTTGATCAAGCGTTTCAATGGCTCGGCATAAATCGCCTAACTCACGCGGCCCACGATGCAAAATATAACGCCCGACATCGTCGGGCAGCTGCATTCCCCTAACATTCGCACGTAACCGCAGTGCCGCGAGGCGCTCCTCGTCATTGAGCGGATGAAGATGAAAGGTGACGCCCCACGTTAATCGTGACGCCAGGTCAGGCAGCACAACATTAAGCTGGCGTGGAGGGGCATTGGAAGCAATTACAAGCTGTTTGCCTGCATCACGCAATCGATTAAATGCATGAAATAGCGCTTCTTCCCAACGCTTTCGGCCAACGACATATTCCAGATCATCAATCGCTACCAAATCTAGTCGCTCAATATCTTCAAGCATCAGAGGTGGAAAGTGGCCCAGATCGGCTAACGGTAGATACAAAGCTCGTTTATCGGCATCGGAGGCAGCATGGCAGGCCGCTTGAAGAAGATGGCTTCGCCCACTCCCCTGGGCGCCCCATAAATAGATAAAAGGCTCGGCACTCGGCTGAAATTGTTGCGTCAGATGTTCAACCAGCAGTGCATTTGCGCCCGAAGCGTAATAATTATTGAAGGTTGCATCATCACGCAACCCTACTCCTAACGGCAGCTGTGCCGGCACTCGGCTCATGATGATTCCCTTTCGTCGTGACGATCCAGCCCATCATGGTGGTTTAAAGGCGTTAATGAACGTTGCTCAGCAGTATAAAGTGAACTGTGCTTATAACGGTCGTTTAACTCGCGGAGAAGTACCATAAATACGGCGGCAACAGGCAATGCTAACAGTACGCCAGTAAACCCAAACAGGTTGCCACCCGCTAATACTGCAAAAATAACGGCAACAGGATGCAAGCCAATTTTATCTCCCAAAAGTTTGGGCTGTAGTATGACACTTTCGGCGGCTTGACCGATACTAAATACCACGATGACACCGAGTATCGCCCACCACGTACCGTATTGAAATAACGCAACAATTAGGGCGACGGCAATCCCTACGATAAAGCCCAAAAACGGTACAAAGCTAACCAGCCCGGCCACAAACCCAATCAGCAAGCCAAAGTTAAGCCCCATCAAGGTAAGCCCTGTGGCATAAATAACGCCTAAACACAGCATGACTAAAAGCTGACCACGTAAAAAAGATGACAGCACCTCATCACAGCGGCGTGCTAAACGAAACGTGTCGCTTGCCCATTGCCGCGGCACCAAGCTTGCGATGTTGCTTAGCATGCGATTCCAGTCGAGAAGCAGATAGAAGGTAACGACCGGAATCAGTGCGATATAAGTAATCCAGGTCATAAATGCCATGCCGGAGCGGCCAATATGCCCTAAAGCCTGAGCTAGATAGCCTCCCGCATCACGCCAGTTTTCAACCAGTACTTCACGTACGTTGGTTAACTCACCACGTAAATCGTAGCCAGTCCACTCCTGAACCTGAGGCGCCAGCACGTTTTCAACCCAGCTAAAAATACCCGGCACCGCATCGCCCAACTGCTTAATCTGCTGGACGATAAGCGGTATGAGAATTAATAAACTCGCCGTCAATACAATCAGCAGTATCAAGAAGACGAGGCAAACGGCCAGCGTGCGCTTCATGCCTAGCCGCTGGAAATAATTAGACAGTGGATCAGCCAGATACGCCAATACCATGCTGGCAATAAAGGGCATTAAAACTGAATTCAGGACATACACCAGTCCAACAAACACGACTAGCAGCACTACCCCTAACCATGAACTTCGCATTGTATGACTCTCCTTCCTGGATCCATCAAAAGCGCTTTATGCACTGAATAATAACAAAAGTTGTAGGAACGTAGGCGCAACATGTATACCGGCGATGCGGGCCACGCCGCTCGGTGTTACAATCCACGTCAGTTATTGCCCAGCACTGGCCATCTCGCCAGCACTACCCGTACTGCTATAGGCTTCACAGGAACTGTCATGACCGAGACTTCCACTTCTCCGGCTACTCCTTCGCTCAGCTATAAGGATGCAGGTGTCGATATTGATGCCGGAAATGCCCTAGTTGATCGCATCAAACACGTTGCCAAACGTACCACTCGCCCCGAAGTAATGGGCGGCTTGGGCGGTTTTGGCGCTTTATGCGAGCTACCCGCAGGCTACAAGCAGCCTGTTCTGGTATCTGGCACTGATGGAGTGGGCACCAAACTGCGCCTTGCGATGGACCTTGGCAAGCACGACACCATTGGCATCGATTTAGTGGCAATGTGCGTTAATGATTTGATTGTCGCAGGTGCCGAACCGCTGCTGTTCCTCGACTACTATGCCACGGGTAAGCTGGATGTGGATATCGCTGCCGACGTAGTAACCGGCATTGGCGCCGGTTGCGAGCTGGCTGGCTGTGCATTGGTTGGTGGTGAAACAGCCGAAATGCCCGGCATGTACGAAGGTAGTGACTATGACCTGGCGGGTTTTTGCGTCGGCGTTGTGGAAAAATCCGAAATTCTTGACGGTAGCAAAGTAAGCGAAGGCGATGTCCTGCTGGGCCTTGCCTCTTCAGGCCCTCACTCTAACGGCTACTCGTTAATTCGCAAGATCCTGGAAGTGAGCAATGCCTCGCTTGAAACGCAGGTAGATAATACCCCGTTAGGCGATGCACTAATGGCGCCCACCCGCATTTATGTGAAGTCGCTGCTTTCCTTGATGCGTGATACGTCTATTCCTGTGCATGCACTTTCCCACATTACCGGTGGCGGCCTGCTCGAAAACATCCCCCGCGTTCTGCCTGAAGAGCTCGCGGCACACGTTGATATTGCTACATGGCAGCGTCCTGCGGTATTTGACTGGCTACAGGCTCAAGGCAACGTTAACGAAGTTGAAATGCACCGTGTACTTAACTGCGGTATCGGCATGGTCATCGTGGTGCCTGCCGCAGAGGCAGAGCAAGCCATGACCCATTTACAAGTCCAGGGTGAAACGGTTTATCGCATCGGTCATATTATCAAGCGCCAGGATGAAGCCGTGGTGCTGGAGAACCTGCCCGTATGAGTGGTACCGATTACCCCAGCGATACGATTACCGATATGGCGCCAGAGCCGACCGGCCCACGTCGGGTAGTCGTGCTTATTTCTGGCAGTGGCAGCAATCTTCAGGCGCTGATTGATGCGCAGTCTCATGACCGCCTAGGCGGTGAGATTGTCGCAGTGATTTCCAACGTGGCAGACGCTTACGGCTTGAAGCGCGCTCACGAGGCTGGCATCGAAGCAGTTGCCCTGCCCCATCGCGAATATGATACTCGCGAGGCTTACGATGGCGCGCTGATTAAAGTCATTGAGCGCCACGAGCCCGACTTGATCGTATTGGCGGGCTTTATGCGTATTTTAACGCCACGCTTTGTACAACGCTTTATGGGTCGGATGCTCAATATTCATCCTTCACTGCTGCCCGAGTACCAGGGGTTAAATACCCACGTAAGGGCGCTGGCCGACCAGGTAACCAGCCACGGCTGTAGCGTGCACTTTGTTACCGAAGAGCTGGATGGCGGCCCGGTGGTTCTTCAGGCGGAATTGTCTGTAAGCGCGGATGATAGTGAAGAGACACTTAAAGAGAAGGTCCACGCACGTGAGCATCTGATTTATCCGATTGCGGTGCAGTGGTTTTTAGAGGGACGGCTTCAGTTTAGCGCTGAAGGCGCCAAAATGGATGGTCACCTGCTGCCTACCCATGGTATGCGCCTCTCACATGCTGATGCAGCTGAAGAGTTGGATGAAGAACTGGACGAAGACGCCGAAGAGTAGCTTATTGCTTAATCAATAAATGATTGCGGCACACACCTGCAGTAAACAACAAGGCCTTACGGTTCCCCGTAAGGCCTTGCTTTTGGGCTGATTAATAACGCTCATTCATTAAGTGCGCGGCAAGGTTACTCCGCGCTGGCCCATATATTTGCCTCCGCGATCTTTATACGAGGTTTCGCAGACTTCATCAGACTCTAAAAACAACATTTGCGCTACACCTTCGTGAGCATAAATCTTGGCAGGCAAATTGGTCGTATTAGAGAACTCAAGCGTTACATGGCCTTCCCACTCAGGCTCAAGCGGCGTGACGTTCACAATGATGCCACAGCGCGCGTAGGTTGATTTTCCCAGGCAGATAGTCAGCACGCTACGCGGAATGCGGAAGTACTCAACGGTTCTTGCCAAAGCAAATGAGTTGGGCGGAATGATGCAGACATCGCCTTTAATATCTACAAAGCTTTTCTCATCGAACGCCTTGGGATCAACGATAGCCGAGTGAATATTGGTAAACACTTTAAACTCATCGGCACAGCGCACATCATAACCGTAGCTTGAAGTACCGTAAGAGATCACTCGCTGATCATTCACATAGCGAACCTGCTCGGCTTCAAAAGGCTCGATCATGGCGTCGCTTTGCGCCATGCGACGAATCCATTTATCTGATTTGATACTCATGTATTACTTCATCACTCGCTAAAAGAAATAGTGGGGCCACCGCTTTCGCTGGCACTCACTGATTGGGCAACTTGCCTGGCAATCTCAGCAAACGTTTGGCTTACCGAGCTATCAGGTTCTGATACAACACTTGGGCTGCCCGAGTCTGCCAACTCACGGATAGACAGCGTCAAAGGTAACCGTCCTAGTACCGTCGTCTGATACTCTTCAGCGATACTATCGCCACCGCCGGTACCGAAGATCGCGGCTTCATGGCCACAGTTCTCACAGTGATAGAGGCTCATATTTTCAACCACACCAAGTACCGGCACGTTCACTTTGCGAAACATTTCAATGCCTTTACGAGCATCTAAAAGCGCAATATCTTGTGGCGTAGTGACAATGACAGCCCCGCTTACCGGTACTTTCTGAGCCAACGTCAGTTGAATATCACCGGTACCCGGTGGCATATCGATCAACAGAAAATCCAGATTATCCCACTGCGTTTGCGTGAGCATTTGCTGAAAAGCCCCTACGACCATCGGCCCACGCCATACCATGGCCTCTCGGGTATTCGCCAAAAAAGCCATGGACATTGCCTGAAGGCCATGTGCTGTTAAGGGCAAGAATTTATTATCACCCGTGGATTCAGGGCGAACGCCCTCTTTAACACCCAGCATTTGGGCTTGGCTTGGTCCATAAATGTCCGCATCAAGAACCCCTACGCGATAACCTTGGGCAGAAAGCGCTAGTGCCAGGTTAACGGTTACGGTCGACTTGCCAACCCCACCTTTGCCCGATGCCACTGCGACGATGTGTTTAACGCCATCCATTTAGTCGCTCTCCTATATCTGGGTAGATCATGAACATTGGGATAAATGATACTCTCTGAACGAGTATTCATAAACAAACAAAACGGATGCTGGGGATACCAGCATCCGTTTGATGGTTCGTCCGTACTAGCTATTTATCGTTTTAGCTATACAAACGTTTTAGACGAACTTTTTACTAGTTAGTGTTCTGCTGCTGGTTTTGCTGGTTTTGCTGCTGCTCCTGCGGCTGGCTATTGTCTTCATCGCTGGCCGTTTCCTGCTCAGTATTACTACTTTCTGAGGCGCTATCTTCTGACGCTTCGCCCGCTAACGTGGGGACTTCATCATTGGCGGCATCACCAACACTACCCAGACGCTGATCGAGTGAGGAAAGCTCTTCGCGCCACTCGCTCAATTGAGACTCCAAGCGAGACAACTGATTTTCGCGCGCTTCAATATCGCTCTCAACGTTTGCAACTTCGTTGCGGCCAAGGTCAAGGGCAACCATGAGGTCTTCCATCTCGTTACGAACCTGGGTGAGGCTTTGATCTTCCTGCTCACGCAGTTCGGTTAGCGAATCGACTTCCTGTTGTAGCTCATCGCGCTCCGCCGTAACCGAATCACGCGTGCTTTGCAGCTCGTCAAGCTCAGCCTGAGTATTGGATATCTGCTCTTCTAGGCTTGAAAGCTCTTCATTAGCCTGACTGATTTTATCTTCAAGTGCAGCTAACTCCTCCTCGGCACTGTTCAGCTCATCTACAGCTTCTTGACGCTGCTCTTCAGCCTGCTGCCGAGCAGCTTCTGCCTCTTGGCGAGCTTGATCAGCACTTTCACGCGCATCTTCTACTTGTTGAAGCGAAGCTTCAGCCTCTTCTTGAGTCGTCTCGATTTGATCACGCTCATCACGTAGCGACTGCATTTCGCCTTGTGCGCTTTCAAGCTGCTGATTGAGGGAGTCCACTTCCTGCTGTAGCGTTGCGCGCTCAGCTTCCAGTTCTTCAAGACGTGACTGGGTGGTAGTTACATCATTTTGAGCACTTTCAAGCGATGCGCTTGCCTCATTGCGCTGCTCTTCCAAGGATGCCATCTCTGCCTGCATATCGGACAGGTTGGTTTCTGCTTGGTCTATTTCCTGAATACGGCGGCTGTACCGGCGGTTATCCTGCTCTACTGTAGCAATCTGCTCTTCAAGCGTTTCAACGCGATCTTTATGAGTGCCGGCGTTAGATTGGGCCATGATTGCCCAGATAACCGCGATAGCCGCGATACCTGCAATAGCTCTAACACGGTTATCTTTAAATAAGGTTTTGGTATCCAGCCTGGTGGCAGGCGTCTGATGATCCGGGTGGCTTGTTTCTGGCATTCTGCGTCCCTCTCGTCTTGGCTACCGATACCAGCAGCGTAAATTGTTCGCTTATGACCTAACACTCATTACTAGCATACACAGCAAATGGCATCTAGCCAGTCCATTAGCTAATTCAACGTATTAACGTTGGCTCGCTTATGAGTGTAGATCATTATGGCGCGCTGATGCTGGGGTCTGAGCGCCTTTAAACCACGCTAGCTTCTCATGCAGTGAAACCACGCTGCCCACGATTAATAATGCTGGTGATTTAATACGCCCAGCGATTAGTGCCTCTGGTAGAGCTTGTAGCGTGCCGATATGGGTCTGCTGGGCCGTTGTGGTGCCGTTTTCGATCAAAGCGAGAGGCGTATCACACGGTAAACCATGGGCAATAAGCTCGCGACTAAT
>NZ_JBQTDC010000025.1:0-65429 GCF_052353045.1 Halomonas sp. AOP7-B1-5
CCCCAAGCTCTGCCGACCATCGTAACGGCGCAGGGCGACAAGTGTCTTTTATTATTGAGAACAAACGCTTATCCAATTACACGGACTGGATGAAGCATCGAGTTGATAGCCCGAAGGGCAAAGAGATTTACAGCCATCGAATGTCAGTCGTAGAACCGGTGTTCGGAAATATTGGCACAACGAAGGGGCTGAACCGCTTTAGCCTGCGGGGCAAGAAGAAAGTACAGGGCCAGTGGCAGCTCTACTGTCTGGTGCACAATATTGAGAAGTTGGCGAATTATGGGCACTTGGCCGCGTCATGAAGGGCTTGGAGCGGGGTATGTTGCTTTGTGAGCTCAAAAGAACATCTTCAACTGGCTTAAGCTGGGCGCTCAAGCGGCTAAATGCCGATATTAAGCTTACTCAGCCAGATGACCGGCTGGGTAAATGAATAAGAACAACAGGCGGTGGAGATAGCTCGAAATCGGGTTTTTCTACAGCCTCGTTATATCCCTAGGAGGTCTTCATGCAACGTACTTTTTCACAGCGAATAGCATCTTACGTCGAAGCAGAGCTGGCGAATGCAAAGCTGGCGAGGTCAGTCGGTGATATCCAGCAAGAGTTTGCTCATCTAGAACGGGCGCATGTGCTTGGGCAGGAATCAACTTATTGGCATGTTAAGGTGCATGTATTGATGCTGATGTGGGCAACTCGTAATCACTCAGTCCGAGAAATGTTGGGTCAGGTTTTCAGAATTGTTGGGGCTGCGACTAAAACCGTATTTGGGTTAGTACCTCAAGGCAATACAGGGGGCGCAAATGTCAGCCCATTCAAGAAAATACCAATTGCGCCTGAGTTGGCTACTTTGATTCAAAAGGCCAAGTCTGGTGTATAAGGCATACGCATCTCACGGATACCTTTTACGTCGTTCCGCTCTGTAAAAGGCACCGATGCGCTCTGCGTTATTTACTTGGAGGGAAATAACAATGGAAGTAACTATCGGTAATGATTCTGAGTTGATCAAGCTGGCTCAAGGTATCCGTTATCAGGTGTTTACACGTGAACAACAGATCCCAGCAGAGTTAGACCTTGATGGATTAGATGAGGAGTCATTCCATGCGTTAGTAACTGAAAACGGTGAACCAATGGCTACGGCTCGCCTAACAGTGAAAGAAGACGGTTCTTCTATTATGGCCAGGGTAGCGGTCAGTGAGGTATACCGAGGAATGGGAGTCGCTTCGAAAGTTGTCCAAGCAATAATTCAATATGCGCAAAATATAGGTGTCAATTTTATTGAAATCCACGCTCACAGTTACCTTAGAAGTTACTACGAAAGGTTTGGATTTGAGTTCATCAAAGAAGTAGAAGTTGTGGGCGAACATCAGTTAATTGAAATGCGGCACCAAATAGTGCGCCCGTAATGCGGCGTTATCAGTGTAATCGCCCCGAAAATCCGAAGCGGTTGTAAGTAGATAATTCCGCTAAATCGAACTCGGTAACTAATTACCGAATTTCGATCAGTAATTGTGCCTGCCTATGTAGTAATTTCTTCGTCGCCGAAGGTTACCAGTTAGCAATTGCGTCACGAGTGGTAGACCTGGCTGCGACCGCCATCGATCAGAATATCGGTGGCATTGATAAAACGCGCTTCATCGCTGGCTAGAAAAAGCGCCGTGTTGGCGACCTCATCGGCCTCACCGATGCGACGGCACGGCAGCAAGTCTATCTGGTGTTGGCGTTCGGCTTCGCTCAGGTCGGCCAGCCAAGCCTGAGCGGGCGGCGTGCGAATCAGGCCGGGTGAGATAGAGTTGACGCGGATACCATGCGCCGCATATTCGATTCCCAGTGAGCGGGTCAAACCGATCAGGCCGTGCTTGGCGACCGGGTACGGGAAGGCGCCGGGGATAATTTTGTGCCCGTGGACGGAGGCGATGTTGACGATATGGCCGTACTCGCGGGCCAACATGCCGGGTAGCGCAGCCTGTATGACCCGCCATGCGCCTTCCAGATTGATCGACAGGCAGCGCCGCCAAGTGGCTTCATCGGTTTCAAGCGGGTCTGAGAAAACGTTGACGCCAGCGGCATTGATCACAATATCGATTCGTCCCAAGGCATCGGTGACTGCCGCGACCGCGCGATTTATCGCTGTCGTGTCAGCTACATCGGCTTCCACGCCCACCACAGGGCGGCCAATTTCGCGCTCAAGCCGAGCACATTCCCTAGCCAGCGCATGGTTATCCCGGTCTAGTAGTGCCACGCTCGCGCCTTCGGAAAGAAAACGCTCAGCCGTTGCCAGACCGATGCCGCTGGCCCCGCCGGTAATGAGTGCCGTACGTTGCTTGAGTCTCATGCGTGGTAATCCCTCTATTTATAATTGGGATGATAAGTAGAGTACGTCAGGAAGCCATGGCTGCCTGTTCTTTAATAGTTATTCCGTCCAATGCCATGTTTGGCCGTTCATCACCCCAACACCTGCGGATTAAGCTGCCACACACTCCAGGTAAGCGCACAGGCTAGGCTGACCCAGGCGAGATAAGGCATTAGCAGCACACCTGCCAACGGCTTGAGCCGCCAAAACATCACCAGCGTAATTAAAATCAACACCCAGAGCGCGACCACGCCGATAAAGGCGATAGCGCCCAGCTGCCAGGCGAAGAAGAGCCAGGTCCAAAGGGCGTTAAGCGCCAACTGTATTATGAATACCACAAGCGCGGGCCGGGCGCCGGGTTCGCGCCAGGCAAGCCAGGCGGCAATGCCCATCAGGCCGTAAAGTGTTGTCCACATCGGCCCGAATAACCAAGCGGGCGGCGCCCAAGCGGGCTGTTGGAGTGATTCGTAGAAAGACGCGGCGTTGATGGAAGCCACGGCGCCTATGCCGGCGGCGATATAGGCCAATACCAGCCAGCCAATCAGGCCCAGAATCTGCTTCTTACGGGAAAGTGCACGCACGTGAGCCTCTGCTGTAAAGTATAAAAATCGTTTCAAGCTTAGTGTAAGGCAATGGGATCGGCCACGACGGCGGTTGTGAAAGCTTGCGGCTAAACACTTCGAGCGTTCCGGCTTAACTCAGGTTCACGGTGAGGCAGGCGCGGTACTTGGTGGCAATTTCCCATCAAGCATCAATCTTCTCTTTCTCGATTCTGAGCGTTCTGAATATCTAATTAGCTACAAGGAGCCGATAACATGAAAGATTTACCCGTAAATGTTTCTCCCTATAAAAGAACGCCAGAATTTACCGAAGAGAGCGTTCCCACGGGATTGTTGAAGGACCACACTACCAAAGACGGTGTATGGGGCAAGATTGTGGTGCTTGAAGGCTTGCTGGAGTACACGATTAAAGAGCCTGCACTGGATATCATCGAGCTAAGCCCAGAGCGGTATGGTGTTGTAGAGCCAACGATAAAACATCATATCAAGCCATTGGGTCCGGTAAGATTTTTTGTTGAATTTTATCGCTAATTTGCAAGCTGATGAGAACCGGCCGCTTGAATATCGTTCGCCATAAGCGTTACGGATTTTACAGGTTTAATCCTGAAGTCGGGATAGAAAAGCCAAATCGTCAAAAAAACTATGTCCCATAGACTGTACAGGTTGAGCATTCGAGCGCATACTTGTACCTTAAAATGTACATGTGGAGGTTCCATGCGAATCGTATCCTTTACAGAAGCCAGAAATGGTTTAAAAGCCGTGTTGGATAGTGTCGTTAACGATGCAGACACCACTGTTATTACCCGGCGTGATGCTGAGGATGCGGTGGTCATGTCATTGGATTACTACAACAGCCTGATGGAAACGGTGCACCTGTTACGTTCACCAGCCAACGCTGAGCATCTAAATCGTTCCATTGCGCAGTTCAAAGCAGGAAAAACAACCCAAAGAGAGTTGGTTGATGAGTAATCGCCTGCTGTCATGGACCGATGAGTCGTGGATCGACTATCTGTACTGGCAAACACAAGACAAAAAGACGCTAAAGCGAATTAATAAACTGATCAACGATATAAAACGTTCGCCCTTTGAGGGCATCGGTAAGCCAGAGCCATTAAAGGAAAACCTGGCTGGCTTCTGGTCCCGCCGTATTGATGATACCAACCGCTTGGTTTACGCCGTGGACGACCAAGCTATTACGATAATTTCGTGTCGCTATCACTACTAACACCATCATTACCGCTTTCAGCGCACAAGATACTTCAGCAGACGAAAAAGCTTAAAGGCGGCATGTCTGACAAATGCTGCCATACTCTTCCATGTCACTAAATCCATGGAAGAGAGGAGCGACACAATGGTACGTCCGGTTTTTGCACGTACGTTACTGGTGAACTGTATGGGCGCCGCACTCGCGGCTGGCTACATCGGCAGCGCCTCGGCTGAAGACGCACCTCAATACGACGGTGAACTGTCCGGTTTTGAATACGCCTACCCGGTCGAGCGGTTCGATTTCAGTTCTCAAGGCCAGGACATGCAGATGGCCTACCTGGATGTTCAGCCGGAAGAGGGCAGCGCCAACGGCCGCACGGTGGTGCTGATGCACGGCAAGAATTTCTGCGCGGGTACCTGGGAAGACACGATTGAAGCGCTGCATGATGCGGGCTATCGCGTCATCGCGCCGGATCAGGTGGGCTTCTGCAAATCGACCAAGCCTGAGCATTATCAGTTTAGCTTCCACCAACTAGCGGCCAATACCCAGGCGCTGCTGGAAGATCTTGATATAGATGATGTGACCGTGATGGGCCATTCCATGGGCGGTATGCTGGCTACACGTTTTGCGCTGATGTACCCGGAGCAGACCGAGCAGCTGGTAATGGTTAACCCAATTGGGCTTGAGGACTGGAAAGCCCTCGGCGTGCCTTACCAGAGCATTGATGAAGGGTATCAATCCGAGCTTGAGAAAACCGCTGAGGGTATTCGCGCCTATCAGGAAAGTACCTACTACGTGGATACCTGGGAGCCTGAGTACGACCGTTGGGTAGAAATGCTGGCGGGTATGTATGCTGGCGAAGACGGGGAACTGGTCGCCTGGAATCAGGCGCTGACGTCAGACATGGTCTTCACTCAGCCGGTGGTTCATGAATTTGATCAATTGCAGATGCCTACGCTGTTACTGATTGGCGAGAAGGACAACACCGCCATCGGCAAGGCGCAAGCGCCGGAAGATGTTCAGGAAACCCTGGGCCGGTACGATGTGCTGGGTGAACAGGCCGCTAACGCCATTCAGCAGGCAACGCTGGTCGAATTTCCAGAGCTTGGCCATTCGCCGCAAATTCAGGAACCCGAGCGTTTCCACGAAGAGCTGCTTAAAGGTCTGGAAAGGCTTTAACGCTGAGATGCATGTTTGAAAACAGCGTCAGCGCCTGAGTGACCTGAAGTGGGCAGGCGCGGGGAGCTTTAAGCGCCTTGCGCCTGTCAGCCTTAATCAAGCGGTCGCTGAGGCTGCCGCGATGCCTCTTAGCTGGCTAACATCGGCACGTGGTGGGGCGCCAAACATGCGGCTATATTCGCGGCTAAAGTGGGAAGGGCTTTCATACCCCACCCGGTAACTGGCGGTGGCCGCTTCCAGCCCCTCGGCCAGCATGAGTCGCCGGGCTTCGTGCAGGCGAAGCTTTTTCTGATACTGCAGGGGTGACATTCGGGTGACTTGCCTAAAGCTGTGGTAAAGCGTCGACTCGCTCATATTGGCAGCCGCTGCCAGTTCGCTGATCTTCAGGGGCTGGGTAAAGTGCTCTTTAAGCGCATAGATGACCCGCGCAATCCGATTCGCCTGAGAATCCGAGGCGGTAAACCGGCGCATATGAGACCCCAGGTCGCCCATCAGGGCTCGATAGATTAACTCTCGACGAGCCAGGGGGGAGAGCACCTTTATATCTTCCGGTGTGTCGAGCAGACTTAATAATCGATAGAGCGCGCCCTGCATCCGGGCATCCATGGGAGCCGACGTTAAGCCGCAGTCCAATTTGGAGCAGATGACATCGCTCCCCGTGGGCAGTGCCTTGTCGCCCAGTTCGAGTATCAAACCGGCGACTTCCTGAGGATCCACCGAGACCTTAACCGCCAGATAGGGCTGCTCTGGCGTGGCATGGTCAATTCTACCTACCACAGGAAGATCAATGGCGCTCGCCATATAGCTTGGGCCGCTGTAGACGAACTCCTTGTCTCCCAATAGCACGGTCTTACTGCCCTGAACCACAAAGCATAGGCACGGCTCATAAACGGCACAGTGAAAACTGGTAGGGGCGTCAGCGCGTATCAGTTGGACCTCGGCAATTGCCGTATCCTGCAGTGCTTCCAGGGGGGACCAGCGCCGCACGACGTGGCTCAATTGCTGTGGCAGGCTGTCGCTGAAATGGGTGATTTGCTCAGGCATGATAACGGTCAATGGCTTTCCTCCTTAACAGATTGCAGTATATGCCTACGCTTCAGGAACCGAAGGCTTTTCGTTGGGTTTTGCAGAATTAGGCAATCACCGCGTTGAAATCGGCAACCCTTGCCGTGTGTCATTAAACAGACACAATGCATAGAGGCGAAAACACACTGCTATCTTGATTCTCCAGCCTTGTTTAGCGACTCACGCCTCACGACAGAATCAGGCAATCATGCCGCAGGAACGCGCTACCTGACATTCGCTCGTCTCGCCTATCGTGAGTGACGTTTGATGGGCATGCCTTTCTGTTCAGCCTCTTCATGCCACCACCCTCGTCTGTCGCTCTCTCGCAGCTTAACCGACGCGTTAAAGCCAGCGCGGTGCGAATCTGTTTACGGGCCTATTCAAGAACGTACACAAGCACGTAATTAAAAACGTAATGAACAATCTAGCTATCGGAAGCCGGTGGCCATTGGAGCAAGTAATCATGGGAAGCCTTTTACAAAGAACCCGTCTTGCAGGCGGCCGGGCGGTGATCCTGCCTCTGCTGCTAACGGCCTTGCTGTCAGGATGCGAGGCTAAGAGCGAAGAAGTGTCAGCGCCTGCACCACCGCCACCGGAAGTTGATGTGGCAGAAATCGTGGCTCAACCAGTGGTGTTGAGTGAGTCGTTCACCGGGCGCGTAGAGGCCGCTGAAACGGTCGAGTTAAGGGCGCGGGTGAGCGGCTATATTCAGGAAGTTGCTTTTGAAGAGGGCGAGTTGGTAGCCCAAGGGGATCTGCTGTTTCTGATTGATCAACGCCCTTATCAGGCGCGTGTTAGCGCTGCTCAGGCAGATCTTGCCCAGGCCAGAAGCCAGCAGGCGCAGGCGGGCAGTGAAGCCGAGCGTGCCCGAGTGTTGCTGGGTCGCAAGGCTATTTCTCAAGAGGTGCACGACCAGCGTCAAGCCGCCATGAATAATACGCGTGCCATGGTGGATGCCGCGCAAGCGGCGTTAGATATCGCCGAGCTTGACCTTGAGTACACCCGCATTACGGCCCCGGTCAGTGGCCGCGCCGGTCGGGCAATGGTGACCCGCGGCAACCTGGCCAATGCCGATCAGAGCTTATTGACCACGCTGGTGAGCATCGATCCAGTCCACGTCTATTTTGAGGCTGACGAACAGGCCGCCTTTGCCAGCCAGGCACTGCTGGTCGGTGACGCGCCGAACAGCCTGAGCATTGAGCTGGGCGGCGACCCTCAGCGGCAGTACAAGGGAACCCTGGACTTTATCGATAACCACTTAAACCCCAATACGGGCACCCTGCAATTCCGGGCGGTGTTAGCCAACCCGGATGGCCGCATCCGCCCCGGGGAATTCGCACGGGTCGACATGCCGGTCGCGCGTTTAGAGCAAGCGTTACTGGTGGACCGCAAGGCGGTATTGACCAATCAGGATCGCCGCTACGTCTATGTCCTCGATGAAAACAACCTGGCAGAGCGGCGCCAGGTAACCACTGGGCGCCAGGTGGGGCAACAAACAGTTATTACCGAAGGGCTTAACGCCGGTGACCGGGTGATCGTCAACGGTGTACAAAAAGTGTTCTTCCCCGGCATGGAAGTGAGCCCGCAAAGCGTAGCGACTGCGCCGGCGGCTGATGCCCAACCCTCCATTGCTGCCAGGGAAGAATAAACCGCCATGAACTTCTCACGTTTCTTCGTGGACCGACCGATTTTTGCGGCGGTGCTGTCGATCATTATTCTGGCGGTAGGGCTGATCTCCATTCCCAACCTGCCGATCAGCGAATACCCGGACGTGGTGCCGCCCTCCGTGGTGGTGCGCACGGTTTATCCTGGCGCTAACCCGAAGGAGATCGCCGAGACGGTCGCCACGCCTTTAGAAGAGGCCATCAACGGCGTCGAGGACATGATGTACCTCAAGTCCGTGGCGGGCTCCGATGGCGTGCTGCAGATGACCGTCACCTTCCGCCCAGGCACCGATGCCGAGCAGGCCGCCGTTCGTGTGCAGAACCGCGTCAGCCAGGCGGAAGCCCGGCTGCCAGAAGCTGTGCGCCGCCAAGGCGTTACCACCCAGAAGCAGTCACCGACATTTCTGATGGTCGTTCACCTGACGTCTCCCAGTGGGGAATACGACACCCTCTACTTACGTAACTATGTGCGGCTGAATGTGCGTGACCGCCTGGCACGGATCGAGGGGATCGGTGATGCGCAGATATTCGGCGGCGGGGATTACGCCATGCGGGCGTGGCTGGACCCCGACCGCATAGCCGCCCGCGGCCTGACCGCCAGCGATGTAGTGGGGGCCATGCGTGAACAGAACGTGCAGGTCTCCGCCGGGCAGCTAGGGGCCGAGCCCATTGAGGAGAGTGACTCCCTAACGTTGATCAACGCCCGTGGGCGACTGGAAACGGTTGAGGAATTTGGTGACATCGTACTAACGCGTGGCGACAGCGGCGAAATTCTCAGGCTTTCTGATGTGGCGCGGCTGGAAATGGGCGCCGGGGACTATACGCTGCGCTCACAGCTGGATAGCAATAGCGCGGTGGGTGTGGGGATATTCCAGGCACCAGGGGCCAATGCGCTGGAGATTCGCGAGCAGGTAATCGCCACCATGGACGAGCTTTCCGAGCAATTCCCGGAAGGCGTGGAATATGAAGCGGTCTACGACACCACCATCTTCGTCAATGACTCCATCAAGTCAGTGATCGCCACCCTGCTGGAAGCCGTGCTGCTGGTGGTGCTGGTTGTCACGCTGTTCCTGCAGACCTGGCGCGCCTCTATTATTCCATTACTGGCGGTACCGGTCTCGGTGATCGGCACCTTTGGGGCGCTCTACCTGCTGGGTTACTCGATCAACACGCTGACCCTGTTTGGTCTTGTGCTGGCCATCGGTATCGTGGTGGACGACGCCATTGTGGTGGTGGAAAACGTCGAGCGGAACATTGAGGAGGGCTTAAAGCCACAAGCCGCCGCGCATCAGGCCATGCGCGAGGTCTCCGGCCCGATTATCGCCGTAGGGCTAGTGCTGTGTGCGGTGTTTATTCCCATGGCCTTTCTGTCGGGGGTGACTGGTCAATTCTATAGCCAGTTCGCGGTGACGATTGCCATCTCCACGGTGATCTCCACCATTAACTCGCTGACCCTGTCGCCCGCGTTGGCAGCCATGCTGCTCAAGCCCCATAACGCCCCCAAGGATCGCCTCACCCGCATCATCGATAAGCTGTTTGGCTGGATTTTCCGTCCCTTCAATCGCTTTTTCAACGCTAGTTCCAACAAGTATCAGGGCGGTGTGGCTCGCTCCCTGAAGCACCGTGGCGCGGTATTTGTAGTCTACGCGCTGTTGCTGGTGGGCACCGGCGTGATGTTCAAGGCGGTACCGCCAGGGTTTATTCCGGTGCAGGATAAACTCTACCTGATTGCAGGCGTCATTCTGCCGGAAGGCGCGTCTCTGGAGCGTACCGACCAGATGCTTCAGGACGTGGTGGATATTGCCATGGAGACTGAAGGCGTTGAGCACGCTATAGCCTTTCCTGGCTTGAATGCGCTGCAGTTCACCAATACCTCCAATACCGGGGTCGCTTTTCTTACTCTCAGCGCCTTTGGTGAGCGCACCCTTGGCGCCGCGGACATTAATGCTCGCATCAATCAGGGCATTGGCGGTTTGAAAGAGGGTTTTGCGTTCTCCTTCATGCCGCCGCCGATTCTGGGGCTGGGCAACGGTTCTGGTTTCCAGCTGTTTATCGAGGATCGCGGTAATCTTGGCTATGGAGCCTTGCAGGAGGCCGTTAATCAACTCCAGGGCGCGATTGCCCAAACGCCTGGGTTGGGGTTTCCTATCAGCAGCTATCAGTCTAACGTGCCTCAGTTGGATGCAGAGGTCGATCGGTTGAGAGCCAAAGCCCAGGGCGTGCCGTTGACTGAACTCTTCGACACCTTGCAGACCTACCTTGGTTCGACCTATGTGAATGACTTCAACCGCTTTGGTCGCACCTGGCAGGTCATCGCGCAGGCGGACGCCCCTTATCGGGCAAGCGTGGAAGATATCGCCAAACTGCGTACCCGCAATGACCAGGGTGAGGTGGTGCCGATTGGTACGATGGTGAATATCAAACAGACCTTCGGTCCGGACCCGGTACTGCGTTACAACGGTTACCCCGCCGCGGATCTCGCCGGAGAGATCGACCCACGGGTGCTCTCTTCTGCCCAGGCGATGGACGTTATCAACGCGTTGGCAGAAGACGTGTTACCTCCGGGTATGGCATTGGAATGGACCGACCTGAGCTACCAGCAATCCACTCAAGGCAATGCGGCCCTGGTGGTCTTCCCGCTATCGATTCTGCTGGTATTTTTGGTATTGGCGGCACTCTATGAAAGCTGGACGTTACCATTGGCGGTGATTCTGATCGTACCGATGTCGATGCTGGCCGCTCTGATAGGCGTTTGGTTTGGCGGGGGTGACAACAACATCTTCGTACAGGTGGGGCTGGTAGTGCTGATTGGCCTGGCGTGTAAAAACGCCATCCTGATCGTGGAATTCGCCCGGGAGTTGGAGCTGCAGGGCAAGGGTGTAGTGGAAGCGGCCTTGGAAGCCTGCCGGTTGCGTCTGAGGCCTATCATCATGACGTCGATCGCCTTCACTGCGGCGGTGTTGCCTTCGGTAATCGCCACGGGTGCGGGCGCCGAGGTACGGGCGGCGCTGGGTACCGCGGTGTTTGCAGGCATGATCGGCGTCACCCTGTTTGGCTTGTTCCTGACCCCAGTGTTCTACGTGGTGCTGCGTAAACTGTCCGGCCCTCTGGTCAGCCATCACAGCCCCACGTTAGAAGCCCCAGCTTACCCAGCCAGCCATTCCTGAATGGCAGGAATAACGACCGGGTAGCGCTTGGGCGGGCCAGCATAGAGCTTGGGCGAACTAACGTAGGAGAAAAGGGCGAAAGGCTCACTCAGTAACTGAACAGACAAGCACAGCGGGCTATTCCCGCTGTGCTTGTCTGTTTTCATCAGGCTAAAAAGAAAGCTGCTGCCGGGCATTTTCAATCGTCGGTCGCAGATTATAAAGGCAGCTACCGCTTCGGTAGACATCGGCGGGCCCAGTAATACGTTCCAGATCATCCGTAGTCGGAATCGTTTGGCACGTCTGATCATCTTGCGCCTGAGTGGCGCCGAGTAGCATCAAATGGCCGAACAACAGCCAGTTGCCATCCCGTTCGCCATACGCATTGCCCACCGCGCTATAGGGTTCAAAAATGAGCCACTGGAAGGGTGTGTCGCTGCTTACTTGCAGGGTCTGGCAGGGTTCCGTCTGGCTCAAGCAGGTGGAGTTCTGTTCAACCAGCAGGTTCAGCAAGGGCTCGGGAAGTGAGGCGCCGTTAGGGCTTGCCTTGAACTGCTGGGCGACGTCATTCAGCTCTTGGGTATCCACCAGCGGTTCCTGACTCCAGCGCTCGGTTTGCTTGAGCGAAAGCTCGATACGTCGGGCCAACTCAGGCTGCGACTGGGAAAATTCGCTCTCCACCAGGGTTTGTAAGGCCAGGGCGCCTGGCTGGCCGAGCTGAAAGCGCAAATAGTCGACATCAAAGGCCTCTGCCGTTGTGCGGCCATCCAGCAGTCGCTTGACCTGATGCTCGGCAACCCACTGGCGCATATCCGCAAGCGGCGTGTTAACCACAATCAACACAATGGCCACCAGCAGGGCCAGGCCGACGTTGGCGCGCTGCAGAGCGGGAAGCGCTGCTCGGCGCCGCCAGAGCAGAAGCACGCTGTAGCTTAGAGTAAACGCCGCGGTTAGCGCTTGCAGCAGGGCGGCCCACAGCCTGTCCAAGCTGAGGCCATATTGATCAATACGCAGCCAGAGCGCCCAGGCGGCCAGCACGCTACCCACCGGCAGCAATACAACGGCTAGTAAGATGACGCGGCGCAGCCAGGTTGGATAGGGGGATGGGCCATGTGTTTGATGAAAGACAACGTTGAAGAACAGCAGCAGGGTCAGCATCAGCGCCATTAATATGGAGGAAGCGCTGCCCGTATCCCACACGGGCTGCACGCCGGTGAAGGGAAGTACGGCAAAAAACAGCAGAATGATAAGCGCCACCAGCGGCAGTAATGCCTTGATAAGCGCCTCACCCATCTGCCGCACGCTTTGAATCAGGCGAAAGCGGTTGCGAATCATCACCAGCGTCAAACCCATCACCAGCCAGGTAGCGGGATAAATAAACATGGGCTCGCTGAAAAGCGTTTCGAAAAAGCCTAGGCCAATAGCGGCAAAGAGCGCCGCCCCCAGCCATAAAAGGCCCCAGAACACGCCAATAAATAGCGCCAACTGGGCAAGCGTCAGAACGAATTCCCAGGAGTAATTTAACAGCGGTGAATAGGCAGTAGGCCAGGTTCTGCTGACGGCGCTGCTACGAAAAAACAGCGCCAGGATGAATAGCGCCACGCCGAGCGCCACGCAAAAGGCAAACGTGAACTGATGCCGCGCCCACGGCTGCTCGGGCGTCTGTTCGGCCCAGCCAAGGTGCCAACCCAGCCAAAACAGCAGCGGGGCCAGCAGTAACGGTAGAAAATTGAGGCGATCATGCAGCCGTTCCATGCTGATCAGATAAAATGCGGGTAGAGCGAGCGTTACCGTATAAAGCGCTTTGAGCCAGCGCAGATCAGCGGTCACCCAGTGCTCGTGGTCGATCGCCAGATGAAGCGCCAACAGCGCAACGCCCTGCATAACGGCAAGCAGAATCAAGCCAGTACTAGTGGCTTTGTCCAGCGTATTCGGTCGATTGTCATCCATGGCAGCTCTTCGCAAGTTGAGTCAGCGTGAGGCCATCTGGTCAGGCCGTGAGTCACCATCATAGTCTGCAAAGAAGGCATTGATAACACTCATTTTGAATAGAGCTGACAATGGTGAGCCTAACAACGACGTTGAAAATGAAATTCTTTTGGCCTTGCAACGATCAACCCATCCTGCCCATAAACAACCCCTTAGCTGTTTACTTAACATTCTTCGCCTTGACGACCTCACTATTGAATCCTTCACTGTATCTTGATGGTTTCGAAGTTGAATCCTTCGTTAACGTGATGGCTTATGGAATCACTCAGGGCTTTCTATCGCAGGTCGGGCGGTGTGGTTAGCGCTTGGCGTGATCAGAAATATCACTTGAATGCTCAATAAGCCCAGCATTTAGTTGAGGAGAATAAAGTGTCTGATCACAAGCCTACACGCCGTGAATGGGGTGCACGTACCACGCCGAGCCTGCAAGGCAATGAACACTGGTGGCCCGACCAGCTCAACCTCAATGTTCTGCATCAGAAACACCCGGATGCCAATCCTTTCAGCGAGAGCTTTCGCTACGGTAAGGCATTTGCACAGCTCAATGTCGACGAGCTGAGTGCCGATGTTGATGCGCTGATGACCGATTCTCAGGATTGGTGGCCTGCCGATTGGGGACATTACGGCCCGTTCTTTATTCGCATGTCATGGCACGCGGCAGGCACCTATCGTGCGCTTGATGGACGCGGTGGTGGCGGCACCGGTGCGCAGCGCTTTGCCCCGCTTAACAGCTGGCCCGATAACGGCAACCTGGACAAGGCACGCCGCCTGTTGTGGCCCATCAAAAAGAAATATGGCGAGAAGCTTTCCTGGGCTGATCTGCTGGTATTCGCAGGCAACCGTGCGCTTGAAACCATGGGCTTCAAGACCTTTGGCTTCGGTTTTGGCCGCGCCGACATCTGGGCGCCAGAGGACGATATCTATTGGGGCCCTGAAAATGAGTGGCTGGGTGACAAAGACGAGCGCTATACCGGCAGCTTCGAAGACGGTAGCCGGGTGCTTGATAACCCGCTTGCCGCGGTGCAGATGGGGCTGATCTACGTTAACCCCGAAGGCCCCAACGGCGTGCCTGATGCAGCAAAATCCGCGATGGACGTGCGCGAAACTTTCGCCCGTATGGGAATGAACGACCGCGAAACCGTGGCACTGACGGTGGGTGGCCACACCTTCGGCAAGATGCACGGCAATGGGCCCGCCGACGCCGTGGGTGGAGCGCCGGAAGAGGCCAAACTTCATGAGATGGGCGTTGGCTGGGCCAACAAACACGAGACAGGCCTGGGCGAGTACACCATTACCTCTGGGCTTGAAGGTGCCTGGACGCCCACACCGACCAAGTGGGACAACACGTATCTTGAGACGATTTTCTCCCACGAGTGGCAAGTCAAAAAGTCCCCGGCGGGCGCCAATCAGTGGGAGCCGGTGGAGGTTAAAGATGGGTTCTGGGTGCCCGACGCGCATGTTGAAGGCAGAAAAAATCCGCCGGTAATGAACGCGGCCGACATGGCCATGATTGTTGATCCGGATTATCTGAAGATATCCAAGGAGTACCGCGAGAATCCGGATGTGCTGGCCGACGAGTTTGCCCGCGCCTGGTACAAGCTGCTTCACCGCGATATGGGGCCAAGTGCTCGCTATCTTGGCCCGCAGGTGCCTGAGGAAGTTCTCGTCTGGCAAGACCCGGTGCCTAAGCATGAAGGGCCGTTGGTTTCTGACGAACAGATCGCCACGCTCAAGCAGGCAATTACCGATACTGGGCTGACTGCCAAACAGTTGATAGAAACCGCCTGGGCCTCGGCCTGTACTTACCGCCAGACGGACCATCGCGGTGGCGCCAACGGTGCCCGCATCCGCCTTGAACCGCAAACCGGTTGGGATATCAACGTGCGCGGCGGCGTGGCGGAGGTGATCGACCAGCTAGACAAGATCAAAGGCGCTTCCAATACCACTATTTCGCTAGCAGACATGATTGTTCTGGGAGGAAGTGTCGGAGTCGAAATGGCTGCAAAATCAGCTGGGCACGATATTACCGTGCCATTCACGCCGGGGCGTACCGATGCGACCCAGGAAATGACCGAAGTGGATGCCCATGCCTATCTCGAACCGAGGCATGATGCGTTTCGCAATTATATGCAGGAACAATCGACGCCTATTCCAGCCGAGCACTTGATGATCGACCGGGCATTTATGCTGAACCTTAGCGCGCCCCAAATGGCCGCACTCCTGGGCGGCATGCGGGCTATCGGTATCAATGCCGGTGATAACAACACCGATGGTATCTTCACTCAGCGCCCGGGCCAGCTGACCAATGACTTCTTCGTCAACCTCATCGATATGGGCACCGTCTGGGAGCCGGTTGATGAGGACGAAGGGCGCTTTATAGGCCGGGACCGCAAGAGCGGTGAAACCAAATGGACCGCCACACGGGTTGATCTGGTCTATGGCTCGAACTCGCAGCTGCGCGCCATTGCCGAGGAGTACGCCGCGGATGGCGGCGAGCGCCATATGCTTCACAAGTTTATCTCTGGCTGGGTCAAGGTGATGGAGAACGACCGGTTCGACCTGCACCGCTAAGGTTCAAGCCTTTGATGAGCGAAAAGATTTTCGCTCCCTAACCTAAATGAGCGCGGCGGAAGGCTACTTCCGCCGCGCTTTTCAATGTCCTCTGTTAATATTCGTGATTTATAGCCTGTCGCTCGTTGGATAGGGCTTTGAATATGCCATAGGGAATCACTCGATGAACCATCCACAGCCTAACAACCCGTTACATGGTTTAAGCCTTGAAAAAATCTTAACCCGCTTGGTCGAGCGTTATGGCTGGGATGGTTTGTACGCAGAAATTAACGTCAACTGCTTTCACAACGACCCTTCCATCAAATCCTCGTTGAAGTTCTTACGCAAAACGCAGTGGGCTCGCGATAAAGTGGAAGCGCTGTATATCAATACGTTTACCTAAAGGTTCGAAATTGGGCCCAATGAGTTATTGAGAAGCCGACATTTAGTCGCATCGGCTAGATGCTAGCCGTAAAGGCGGTGTCGCGGCGACCGCTCGTACTCAGTTACGTTTTACGCTGTTTCATGAGCTGTACCATCTGGCCAGAGGCTGGGTAATCTACCGCGATGAACCGCGCACGACCTTTATGGAGGGGGTTGTCAGCGAAGGGCTTGCGGTTGTATTCGAGCGCGACGTGGGCGGGCGCCCAACACCGTGGGGAGAGTATCCAGATAATGTCCGCGAGTGGGTCGATGAGCTGTTAGCGCTTCCCGTCACGGCGCCGTACTACTCGTGGATGATCCAGCATGCTGATGGGCGGCGTTGGATCGGCTACCGCGCTGGTACCTATAATTGCCGAGCAGGCAATTCGTGCATCGGGCATGTCGGCGGCTGCGCTGGTTCAGGTGCCGACCGATGAGATTTTGAAAATGGCCGGTATTCATTCGATCAAGTAGTCGTGCTAGGCCAAGCGCTACCTCGAGGTTGTTCTATCATCATCCATAAAGAGTCAGAAACCGTGCTGAATCCCGTCATACAGGAAGAAACCACCGGCTGCGGTATTGCCTCGGTCGCCAATATTCTGGGTCATACCTATCCTGAAATGAAAGCCACCGCCAATGCCATGGGCATTTATGCAGAAGATGAATCGCTTTGGTCCGATACTCAGTACGTAAGAAAAATGCTGGCACACAAGGACGTGGTAACGTCACCCGATGAGGCGCCCTTTACCTCATGGCAAGCACTGCCAGATCTGGCACTGCTGGCGATCAAGCCACATCAACGTGACGGCAAGCATTTTTGGCACTGGGTAGTGTTCAAGCGTGCAAATGGCGAGGCGATGGTACTGGATTCCGCAAGCTACCTGCCCGCCAATATCCGTACGGATTTCGCTGCAATGCAGCCAGCGTGGTTTATCGAGGTTAGCCAACCAGCGGCTGAATGAGAAATAAAGGATCGAGACAGTAATGCAAATAGAGCCAGCCACTAAAGCCGATTACCCCGTGTTAATCGAAGTATGGGAAGACTCCGTTCGTGCGACCCACGATTTTCTGTCAGAAGGTGATCTATTGGCACTAAAGCCGCTCATTCTTGAGCAGTACTTTGATGCGGTTAATTTGATGGTAGCCAGAAACGATACTGGTGATATCGTCGGCTTTTGCGGGGTTAACGACGACAATATCGAAATGCTGTTTATTGCCCCACAGACGCGCGGGCAAGGTGTGGGTGTGCAGCTGGTATCTCATGCTATCAATACCCAGGCGGCCACCAAGGTAGATGTAAATGAGCAGAACGAGCAGGCAGTGGGTTTCTATCAGCACATCGGTTTTTCGGTTATAGGACGCTCGCCGCTGGATGGTCAGGGCAAACCCAATCCGCTGCTGCATATGGCGCTCTCAAGTCGCTAGGAGCGGTAGTAAAACAGCTTATACGCGTGTCTAGCGTCTTCTCATAAGCTCTTCATCTAGGGGTGAGCACGGTTCCTATCCACGCCTGGTAAATAAATGCTGGTTGCTGGATGGCCGCATCGTAATAGATAACCTGATCGTAGTTATGCGAACTTTTTCATTAGACCAGACCATAAACGTTAGGGCGATCCCCATGATATGGATTGGGATTGGAAGCCTACGAATGCTGGCGTCAATATAAAGTAGAGCGCGCATGGTGAACTTTGCTGGTAGTTAGTAAGAGCCACTACGCTGAATTTTTGTCTACAGTAAGAGAGTAACTAGAAAATTGATTAAGACAGTACTTAAGACAGTACTTAAGACAGTACTTAAAAAAGTATAAGCGGGTGTTCGCGCATGGTATCCGCTGCAAAGGAGGTAACTATGCTGCTCAAAGGATCATGTCATTGCCAAGCCGTGACGTTCAGCGTGAAGTCACACCACCCCTATCCCTTTAATCTCTGTTACTGCTCTGTGTGTCGCAAGACAGCGGGTGGAGGCGGTTTCGCAATCAATCTCAGTGGAAAAAGCAAAACGCTTAATGTGGAGGGTGATGAGCACATTTCGATCTACCGAGCTGTTATCAATGGCGAGCAAAGCACTGGGGAGCGACATTTCTGCAAGCACTGTGCGACAGCGCTATGGGTTTACGATCCCGATTGGCCTGAGCTTGTGCATCCCTTTGCCTCGGCAATTGATACGGATTTGCCGATACCGCCTGAGCGGACGCATATAATGTTGGGAAGCCGGGCCGATTGGGTTGAGGTAAGCGCACAGCCGCAAGATAAATGTTTCGACGAGTACCCAGATGAAAGCCTTGCCGAGTGGCATCAACGGCTAGGGTTGGAGAGTTAGCGCTATTGCTGGCCTGGGGTAAGGCTTTACCTCGTTTTTATAATATCCCAGTGTGCTGAATAAGGACCATAACGCCAATGCCGATCAGCACAACACCGCCAATAAGCTCGGCCCAGTGGCCGACGAACTGGCCAAATTTATGACCAAGCACGGTGCCAATGGAGGCCATTACGGTGGTTGTCAGGCCAATGGCTAAGCTGGTGACAATGATATCGGCATCAATAAAGGCAAGGCTTGCGCCGACGGCCATGGCATCAATGCTGGTGGCAGTCGCGGTTAAAATGAGCAGCCACAGGGTTTGTTTGCGGTGCTCTATCTTGTCCTCATTTTTAAGCCCGGCGTAAATCATATGCAGGCCGATGGCAGAAAGCAGCGTAAACGCGACCCAGTGATCCCAGGCCTCAACATACTGTTGTGATGCCTTTCCGGCCACCCAGCCAAGTACGGGGGTAATCGCTTCGATAACGCCAAATACCAGGCCAATGCCGATCGCATGATGAAATTTTGGTTTGTTTAATTCAGCGCCTTTGCTGATAGAGGCGGCAAAGGCATCGGCCGACATGGAAATAGCCAGAAATATCAGCGTGACAGGTGCCATGATAACTAAATTCTCTCACTAAAAAACGTACCCACGATGGCGTTCTATTAGCATGTGTCAATGAACATGAAAAAAAGAAAAGCTGGGTATTTGATAGCGATGAATTCTAGCATAATTAATAGCGTTTAAAGGCTAAGTGTCTAAAATATAAAGTTTATTCCCGTCAACTAACATAGCCTTGGCTAACTATCTCAGTATTGGGCTATTTATAAAAGCAGCGCTTTTTAATCAACATAGAAAAACCGAAATGCTAACAACGCTAGTTGAAAAAAATCAGGCCGCTGCGTAGTTATTAAGAGTTAAAGCGCGTTAAACGAGACGCTGCGAATTAACGCGGTTACCTGCATGCCTTGTTTTAGGCCCATCTCATCCCAGGATTTGCGCGTCAGCCGTGCGCGTAAAGCAACTGTGCCGATACTTAAACGTAGCTCGACGGTATATGGCGCCTCGGGAAGTATGGTGAAATCGCTGATAGTAGCGTTGAGCTGGTTACGGTAGCTGGTGTTGGTGGGTGGGGTAAGCGCCAGGGCAATATCCCGGGCCAAAATACGCACACGTAAGCGGCGGCCTAACGGCGCCGATGTACCGGGCAGCACTAACTGGTGGTCGCAATCTAATGCTAAGTGGGTAAGACCGTACGCTTCTTCATGAGCAACCACTTCGCCCTCCAGTAACGAGGCAGCATCGAAGCCGCCTAGCTGGTGCGTCAAATCAAAGCGCTGAAGCAGCGTGCTCAGGCTGCCGCTAGCCTGCACCTGCCCTTTATTCATTAGTACCAGATGATCTGCGATGGCGGAGATTTCTTCCGGGTCGTGGCTGACATACACGACAGGAATATCCACCTGCTGAGTGAGTCGCGTGATATAGCGCAGTAACTCCTCTTTACGCGCACCGTCTAGCCCCGTTAAGGGTTCATCCATAAGCAGTAGCTGTGGGTCGCTGAGCAGTGCACGGCCAATCGCTACACGGCGGGCCTCGCCACCGGATAGCGTGCCTGGCATGCGCTCTAAAAGCGCTTCAATACCCAGTAGTCCAATGATTTCATCAAAACGACTTGTAGCGTGGCGCGGCATTCCATAGGTCAGGTTGCCGCGCACTTGATAATGGGGGAACAGGCGTGCTTCCTGAAAAACCACTCCAATACGTCTTCGGTGTGGAGGTATAAAGACGCCTCGTTGAGTATCGAGTAGCGCACGGTCGCCAATGTAAATATGGCCTTCAGCAGACTTATCCAGGCCGGCGATGAGTCTTAGCAAGCTGGTTTTTCCGCTGCCCGAGGCGCCGAATAGGCCCGTCACACCGCTACCGGGTAGATCCAGAGTAGCGGCCAGCTGGAACTGGCCTAATTGCTGTTTCACCGCCAGCGTTAGTGAGCCAGGCGTTGATTTGTTGGGGTCGCTGGGTCGATTAGCCATCGCGTTCCTGTAAGCGTTGTCGGGTGCGCCTTGCCAGCCATTCAGAGGCGATCAGCGAAAGCAGGGCGATCACAATGGCAATAATGCACAGGCGGGCTGCCGTCGCTTCTTGCCCTGGGGTTTGAATCAGCGTGTAAAGCGCCAGTGGCAGGGTGCGGGTTTCACCTGGGATATTAGAGGCAAACGTGATGGTCGCGCCAAACTCGGAAAGTGCCCGTGCAAAGGCGAGCACGGTGCCGGTGAGTAGGCCGGGCACGGCAAGCGGCAGAGTGATAGTGGTAAATATCCGCCATCGGCTGGCGCCCAGCGTGCTGGCGGCGGCTTCAAGTTTAGGGTCCACCGCTTCAAGGGAAAGTCTAAGGGCGCGTACCAGCAAGGGAAAGGCCATCACACCGCTGGCAACCGCAGCGCCTTGCCAGGTAAAGGGGAGCGATATGCCTAGCGCGTTATACAGCCATTGCCCAATGATGCCTTGCCTGCCCAGCGCCACCAGCAATAAATACCCTACCACCACGGGTGGCAATACCAAAGGCAGGTGGATGAGACCGTCTACCAGTGCCTTGCCACGAAATTCGTGTCGAGCCAGCCACCAGGCGACGGCAATACCTGGCGGTAGAATCCAGGCCACGGCGGCTAAGCCAATTAACAGACTTAGCCTTATGGCTTCCCATTCGGCCGGTGAAAGTGTCACGGTGCTGCGATATCCGTATCGAAACCGTACGCTGCAAAAATCCTCAGCGCCTCATCACTGGCTAGCCACTCACGTAGTGCTATAGCGGCTTCATTATCTTGTGCATCCACCAGCGCGATTGGGTAAGTAATAGGGTCGTGGCTATCGATTGGGAAGAGCCCCAGCGTTCTTACCCGCTCGCTGGCAAAAGCGTCAGTTTGATACACAACGCCAACGGGGGTTTCCTGTCGCTCAACCAGGGTGAGTGCCGCACGCACATCGTTACCACGCGCAAGTCTTGATTCCAGTGTTACCCATTCGCCCAGCGCTTCCAGTGCTTGACGTGTATAGATGCCTGCTGGCACATGATCTGGATCACCAACGGATAGACGCTCCTCGTCACTCAGAAGCGTGGCAATAGCGCTGTCTTCACCTGGCGTAAAGTGTTCTGGAAGGTCAGTGCTAGCCGTGATGAGCGCTAAGCGGTTTTGCAGAAGGTCGCTGCGATCATGAATATTGATCCCTTGCTCTTCCAACCAGTCCATCCACTGAACGTTAGCGGATAAAAATAGATCGGTTGGACTGCCGTTAGCGATTTGCCGGGCCAGGGTGGAGGACGAGGCATAAATGGGCGTTATCTCAACATCATGTTGAGACTCATATATAGCAATAGCTTCATTAAATGCATCGGTAAGTGAGGCGGCTGCCGCTACTTGAACGTTATCCGTTGCATAAGCAGATACGGGCATTGCCAACACTAACGAAACGGCTAAAAAGCGGCGATTAAATATGGCATTGTTCATTGAATGATTCCGTTATTTCCATGTGGATATAGCGGAGATTATACAGAATTGTCGAGTAGCTCAAGATATTAATAATTACGCTTAAGCTTCGTTTTCGGGGCGATTGATGGGCGAAAGCAGTGACAGCAAGGCCTGAGCATCATCAGACTGCTCGATAGTTAGTTGGCTTTCTAAGGCACGGTAATGAGTAAGTACCTGCTTGCCAAGCTCAGTGAGCTGGGCACCACCTCGCTGGTTGCCGCCTGAGTGAGTGGCAACCAGCGGAGACGGGAAGTAGCTGTTCATGGTTTCAATCAACTGCCAAGCTTTTTTATAGCTCATCTTAAGCGCCCGGCCGGCAGCTGAGATTGAGCCTGTCTGGTCGATCATCTCCAACAGGTCTGCTTTACCCGGCCCGATGACCACATCATTATGCAGCGCCAAGCGTAACTGAAACGTTGGTTTAAGATGATGGGTCCGTGTCATATCGCGTGTCCTGCACCAGGGTATTAGTCTTCTAGTTTAGCAGTGACTGATTATCCAGGGCGTATCAATCCCATAAGAGTATAGTAAGGGCGCTTATCTACAGGGCGTTTAGCCGTTTGCTACCCGTTCATCGGGCAGGAAGATACGGCTGTGGGTCGGCCTAATCCAGGCGTCGCTGCCTTGTTTGAGGCCTAGCGAATGAAAGTGGTGCTTGGAAAGCTCGGCATGTACCAGCGTTTCGGTGTTGTCGGTTCTTAACTCCAGGCGCACTGTCGGGCCGATAACCGAAACGAGCTCGATTTGACTGTGCAGGGCATCGTCATGCTGCCGTGTGGCCAGTACTTCGATTTCATGGGAGCGCACGTAAGCTTCACCGCGCTCGTTATGGTAGCCATGAAATTCTGGCGCAGGCAGCTGGATATCACCGATCCGCGCCACGCCATCATGAATCCGCGCGTGAAAAAGATTAACGTTGCCGAGAAAACGGTAAACAAAGGGATTGGCCGGCGTGTCGTAAACCTGCTCGGGCGAGCCATCCTGCTCTACGCGGCCCTTGTTCATAACTACCACTCGATCGGAAACCTCCAGCGCTTCTTCCTGATCATGGGTAACAAAGACGCTGGTGACATGAATGTCATCGTGAAGGCGTCGTAGCCAGCGGCGCAGTTCAGCACGAACCTTGGCATCCAGCGCACCAAAGGGTTCATCTAATAGCAGAACCTTGGGCTCGACCGCCAATGCGCGGGCCAGGGCAATGCGCTGGCGCTGGCCGCCGGAAAGCTGATGCGGGTAACGGTGTGCAGTCCAGTCCAGTTGAACCAGCTCGAGAAGGCGCATGACCTTGGCGTTGATATTAGCCTTGCTAGGGCGGCTCTGGCGGGGGCGCACCGTCAGGCCATAGGCCACGTTCTGAAAAACCGTCATATGCTTGAACAGGGCGTAGTGCTGAAATACAAAGCCGACACCACGTTGGCTGACATGCTTGTCCGTGGTGTCTTCGCCGTGAAAACGAATGCGTCCGGTATCCGGCTGCTCAAGGCCTGCAATAATGCGCAACAGCGTGGTCTTGCCCGACCCTGAAGGGCCAAGCAGCGCGGTTAGCTCACCTTCGTTGAATGTAAGGCTGACGTTATCGACGGCCACAAAATCGCGAAAGTGTTTGTTGACGTGATCGATCTCGATACTCATGAAAGCTCTCTTGTGTGCGTAAGGCTGGCGTTAGGTGGCGGCAATGCGTTGACGACGCTCTTCCTGCCACTCAACCATGCTTTTGATGATGATCGTGACCAGCGCAAGACCGGTCAGCAGCGATGACACAGCAAAGGCGGCGGTAAACATGTATTCGTTGTAGAGCACTTCGATATGCAGCGGCATGGTGTTGGTTTCTCCACGGATTCGACCCGAGACCACGGCAACTGCACCAAACTCGCCCATGGCTCTGGCATTACACAAAATCACGCCATAGATCAGGCCCCATTTGATATTGGGAAGTGTCACGTACCAGAAGGTTTTCCAGCCGTTGGCGCCCAGCGTTAATGAGGCTTCCTCCTCCTCTTTACCCTGCTGCTGCATGAGCGGGATCAGCTCGCGGGCAATAAACGGCAGTGTGCCGAACGCAATCACGATAACGATGCCGGGAACGGCGAAGATGATGCGTAGATCATGGGCGGCGAGCCAAGGCCCTAGCCAGCCCTGCGAGCCAAACAGAATGACAAAGATCAAACCCACCACCACGGATGATATCGCGAAGGGCATGTCGATCAGTGAGATAAGTACGGGTTTGCCGCGAATTTCGAATTTGGCAATGGCCCAGGCCGCAGCGATACCAAACACGGTGTTGAGAGGGACGACGATAGCGACGATCAGCAGCGTTAAGCGAATGGCCGACAAGGCGTCGGGGTCTTGTACGGCCGCCCACCATACGCCAATCCCGCGCTCAAGCGCGCCATACAGCACCACGGTTAGCGGTAGCACCAGAAACAGCGTTACAAACGTCAAAGCGAGCGTGATGAGCGTTAGCCTTATCCACGCAGGCTCTTCGGTGGCGCGTCGCCAGCGTGTGGAGGAAATATCCTGCAGGGGAGTAGCGGTTAGGGAAGTACTCACAGTGAACTCCTTTTAGGCATACCGTCGACCGGCCCACCACTGCAGGCCATTGATGACCAGCAGCATGGAAAACGCCGCCAGCAGCATGACAGTGCCAATAGCGGCGGCGCCGTGATAGTCGTACTGCTCAGCCTTGGAGACGATGAGCAGTGGGGTGATTTCAGTACGAAACGGCAGATTTCCCGAGATGAAAACCACTGAGCCGTATTCTCCCAGCGCTCTGGCAAAGGCCAGGGCGTAGCCGGTCAACAGGGCCGGGAGCAGCGCTGGAAATATCACGCGCCGCAGGGTTGTCAGGCGGCCAGCGCCCAAACTTGCCGAGGCTTCTTCCCATTCGGCTTCCAGGTCTTCAAGAACGGGTTGCACCGTGCGAACCACAAAAGGCAGCCCGATATAGGTCAACGCCACAACGACGCCCAGCTGGGTATAGGCGACGCGAATGCCAAAGATCTCCAGGTACTGCCCCACCCAGCCGGTGCTTGCATAGAGTGTCACCAGCGCGATACCGGCCACGGCGGTGGGGAGCGCAAATGGCAGGTCAACCAGTGCATCGACCACGCGCCTGCCCGGAAAGCGGTAACGCACCAGCACCCAGGCTACCAGTGCGCCAAATACCAGATTGATCGTAGCCGCAATCAACGACCCGCCAAAAGAGAGCTTGTAGGACGCTACGACCTGACGCTGGGTAATCGCGCTCCAGAATATCTCCCAGCTCATGCTGGTGGTATAGAGCAAAAAAGCGCCCACCGGGATAAGAAACACAAGGCCCATATACAGCAGGGTGAAGCCCATGGTCAGACCAAAACCTGGTATGACCCGGCGTTTGGCAAGCGTTATCGACATACCGTTTTCCAGAGACAGGGCCGGGAAGCAAGTGCTCCCGGCGAGGTGGCGAAGTAGTATTATTGAGCGTTGATCGATTCGAGAATCTCGTCGAAAACGCCGCCGTCATTGAAAAAGCGCGCCTGGGCGCTTTGCCAGCCCCCAAACACATCATCAATGGTGAAAAGCTCAAGCGACGGAAACGCATCAATGTGCTCTGCCAGGACCTTTGCGTTGCTCGGGCGGTAGTAGTGTTTGGCAGCCAACTGCTGGGCTTCATCAGAGTAAAGGTATTCCAGATAGGCCTCGGCGACTTCACGGGTTCCCTTACGGTCGACGTTGGCATCCACGACCGCAACGGGCGGCTCGGCCAGAATGCTTTGCTCTGGCACCACAATTTCAAAATCGCCTTTACCCAGCTGTTCTACCGAAAGAATGGCTTCGTTTTCCCAGGCGAGCAGTACATCGCCCAGACGGCGCTGCACGAAGGTATTCGTCGCGCCACGGGCGCCGGAATCGAGTACCGGCACGTTCTCGAAAACCTGGCGCATGAAGTCGAATGTCTGCTCTTCATCGCCATCGAACTGTTCGAGCCCATAGCCCCACAGGGCCAGGAAGTTCCAACGTGCCCCGCCTGAGGTTTTAGGGTTCGGCGTAATGACTTCTACGTCATCACGAGTGAGATCCCCCCAACCCTGAATGTTTTTGGGATTGCCATCGCGAACCAGTAGCACGATGGTCGAGGTATAGGGCGAGCTGTTGCTCGGCAGGCGCGACTGCCAATCTTCGGGGATCAGGTTGGCGCGGTCGTGAAGTGCATCAATATCGTAAGCGAGAGCAAGCGTTGCCACATCGGCATCAATGCCATCGACAATTGAGCGGCCTTGCGAGCCCGAACCCCCATGAGATTGACGTACGGTAACGGTTTGGCCGTTCTGTTCGCGCCAGTATTCACCGAACAGTGCATTGTATTCCCGGTAGAACTCGCGTGTTGGGTCGTAAGAGACGTTAAGGAGTTCGACGCGCTCGCTTTCTGCGTGAGCGATAGCCGGTAGGCCAAGCGTGGTGGTGAATACGGCGCCTCCCAATAAGGCGGCTGCCACTAGCTTGGAAAGGGGCCATTGGATGGATGGGTGAAAGACGTTCATTGGCTGCTCCGATGCTTTTATGTAAGTAGGAAGACAGCCTAAGCAAGTTTATTGATTCTAATAACGAATATAAAATGGATTTATTATTACTTTTTAAGCTTAGCGAGTGGAGTGTGAGATTAAGGTTAATCCTGGCGGCCTGCCAGAACGCGCTGAACGGTGTCTTCATCCAGGTTATCGCGGCACAGCTTAAGAAATTGATAAACGTACCCGCGTAGAAAATGACCGCGCCGTAGCGCCAGATAGGTAGTGTTGCGTGGGAACAGCGCGCTGGCATCCAGTAGTTTAAGCCCTTGATCACGCGCTTCGTAATAGGCCATCGAGGCAATCAGCCCCACGCCCATGCCCAGCTCAACGTAGGTTTTGATAACGTCTGCATCCAGGGCAGTCAGCACGATATCGGGATACACGCCAACCGAGGTAAACGCCGTGTCAATGCGTGCTCGGCCCGTAAAGCCGTCATGGTAGGTAACAATAGGGTGCTCGGCGATTCGCTCAAGCGTTAACGGTAAGCCGTCGTTCAAAGGGTGCTGTTCGGGCACGATGACCCCGTGATACCAGTGATAAAAAGGAAAGCAGGCAAAAAGCTGGCTCTCTTCGTGCAGCGCTTCGGTGGCGATGCCTATATCTACCTTGCCCGCCTTGAGTAGTGAAACGATCTCCTCTGGCCCGCACTGGTGGAGCTCCAGATGTACTTTGGGAAAGGCCTTCTTGAACTGGGCAATAATCGGGGGAAGTGCATAGCGTGCCTGAGTATGCGTTGTCGCAATGGCAAGACTTCCCTGGTCTTCATGGGTTAGCTGGTGAGCCGAACGCTTGAGATTTTCGACATCCAGCAAGATGCGCTCAATGCAGTCGATCAACGTGCGGCCTGCAACGGTTAACCCAAGAATACGCTTGCCGCGGCGCTCGAATAACTCAACGCCCAGCTCGTCTTCCAAGTCGCGAATATGCTTACTGGCACCTGACTGAGAGGTCTAAAGCGCGTTAGAGGCTTCAGTCAGATTGAAATGCTGACGTACAGTTTCCCGAACGATACGCAGTTGCTGAATATTCATGACAGATATCCAATGAAAGCAGATTTAATATTCTAAAAAAGAATATTAAATATTGTTCTTATACAATAAATTGTATTTTCTGCTATCTATATCGTTTTTTACACCTAAGGCAAAAATAAGTCAGAACCGTTATCCCATTTAGCTATCTAACGCCCGATAGCGTGGTAACACTACGTTAAGCAATAAGTCGTTCAAAAGGGATAAAATCAATGAAAAACCGTGTAGTTAACGTAGCTGTTGTAGCCTTGCTGACAGGGCTTGCACTGCCATCCATGGCAAGCGCTGCAGAAGCCCTGTGCGAAAGCAAGGCGACTGATATTCGCCAGCAATTGGAGCATGCCCAGTCACAAGGCAATCAGCAGCGGGTAGAGGGTTTGCAGCGTGCGCTGGACGCGATAGAAAGCAACTGCACCAATGAAAGCGTGTTAAACGAAGCGACCGACGAAGTGAAAGCAAGCCTTGCCGAAGTGCAGGAGCGCCAGGCGGATTTTGAAGAGGCGTTAAGCGATGGCGATGAAGACGATATTCAGAAAAGGCGCGTTAAGCTCGAAGAAGCGACCCAGGAATTAGAAATGCATACCCAAGAGCTGAATGCGCTACAAAGCCAGATTACTAACTAAGTAGGCGGGGCGCTATGTGCTCAGAGGCGCCCCAGATTTAGCCTGATCACATTCGGGTCTATTTATGTTGAGACTGTTTGTAGAGCCATCTAATATCCATCCCAAATGAATAGGCTAGCGAGACTAGTGCGCTAAACGCTAACAGGCTTGCCAAAAACGGGTGGGTAAGTGGCGTTAATGCCAGCAATAGCGCGGACACCTGCCAAACGCATACCAGTTTGCGCCGAAAGCTGGCAAATAAAGGCGCAGATAGCCAGGTGAAATGCCAGCTGGCGGCCACAAAAAAATAGCGCATTAAGCCAATCAGCAGCACCCATAGGCCCAGCGATTCCAGTTGGATCAGCCCGATACACAGCAGAAGAATCAGTAGGGCATCCAGCTCCATATCAAAACGTGCGCCAAACGCGCTATAGCTTTTGGTTCGCCTGGCAATCCAGCCATCCACACCGTCAAGCATAAGCGCCACGGTCGCGATAACTAACCATAGCCAAATGGCCTGGGTGAAGACGTTATTGGCAAGTGCCCCGGCTGCCAAGGCAACCAGTATTGCGCGTAGTAACGTAATGCGGTTCGCCCATCCCAATGCGCCACCAGACCAAAAAATCATTACCAGTAAGCTAATCAGGGCATATAACCCAAATGCCAGCCCCCAGTTCAAGGTAGTGGCCAGTAGCGTCGGTAACACACTCCCCATCCCCAGAAGTACTAAGCTGCCCACAGTCAGTTCGCCAGCGGTATATAGTCGACTAGATAAAAGCGGAGTAGAGGCGGAGGGAAAGAATCGAAGCATGGCATCTCGCAGAGCGAACCGTCTGTCCGCAGCTAATTAATTGATGCAAATATTTTTATATGTACCATTCTTGTACATAGGCGCAGTGTTGTCTATCTCATTCATCATAGCGTATTGATGTTCCTGAAAACGGCTTACCTGATTTTTAAACGTTATTAAACGAAATTGGCTTCCTGCATTCATCGACCAATGGCTTTTCTACGCTAAGCTTTAAGAAACGCCACAATACGTTCATGAATTGGTAACGTTGAGTTACCCATCGGGGCACCCGATTCATTGGATGAAAACGCTAATAATAGGGAAACGTCATGTCGGCGACAGAAACATCCACCGCCTTTTGGGTCACTCACCCAGGGACGGGCAAGCTTAAAAGCGAACCGCTAGCCCACGTTGGAAGTAGTGACGTTCTAGTGCGCGCCTTGTATAGCGGCGTTAGTCGGGGCACCGAGTCATTGGTGTTTAATGGCCGTGTTCCAGAAAGTGAAGTGGATCGCATGCAGGCGCCTTTCCAGGCGGGGCGTTTTCCGGGCCCCGTCAAGTATGGCTACTGCAACGTTGGCGTAGTCGAGCAGGGGCCAGAGCATCTGCTTAGTAAAACGGTATTTTGCCTCTACCCCCATCAAGATCGCTATGTTGTGCCCGCCACGGTGGTACTGCCGATTCCTGAAAACATACCGGCTGCGCGAGCCGTGCTCGCCGCCAATATGGAAACCGCCATCAATGGCGTGTGGGACGCTGAGCCTATGCTGGGCGAACAGATCAGCATTATTGGTGCTGGCGTTGTCGGCACACTGGTAGCTTACCTATGCGCGCAGATACCCGGCGTAACGGCGACGCTGATCGATATTAACCCTGAGCGCCAAGTGCTTGCCGAGCGCTTGGGCCTTACCTTCTGTACGCCTGAGCGGGCCCCCAGTGACCAGGATTGCGTTATTCACGCCAGCGGCCACCCTGAAGGCTTACGCCAAGCGCTCGCTCAGCTGGGCAATGAAGGCCGTATTATTGAAATGAGTTGGTTTGGCGAGGGCGATGTGAGCATTCCTCTGGGTGGGGCTTTTCATTCTCAGCGCCTTAGCCTGCGCGCCAGCCAAGTGGGCCAACTGCCTGCCAAGTTACGCCCGCGCTGGGATTACCAGCGCCGCTTGACCCTTGCCTTGAGCCTCTTGACCGATAACCGATTGGATGCCCTGATCAGCGGCGAGAGTGACTTTGAAACGCTGCCTCAGCTTGCCCCTAAGCTCTTTGCGACAGGCAGCGATGTGTTATGCCACCGCCTTCGTTATCCCACTTGAAATTAATCAAATCCAGGAGCGTTTATGTACCGTCTATGTGTTCGTGATCACTTTATGATTGCGCATAGTTTTAAAGGTGAAATTTTTGGCCCCGCTCAGCGTACCCATGGGGCTACCTATGTCGTTGATGTGATATTTCAACGCCCTGAATTGGATGAAGATGGTCTGGTGATTGATATCGGCCTGGCGAGCGAAACGGTTAAAGAAGTGTTATCGCACCTGAATTATCGCAACCTGGATGACGAAGAGGCGTTTGCGGGCAAAAACACTTCTACTGAATTTATGGCCAGCGTTATTTTTAGCCGCCTGGCCGATGCCATTGGCGAAGGCAAAATGGGTAAGACCGCGCAGGGTATCACCCGTATGGAAGTCAAACTGCACGAATCCCATATTGCCTGGGCAAGCTATGAAGGGGATCTATGAGCCAATCACTAACCCTTATCGTCGCGGGTGATCTTAATCAGCGCACTGGTGGATATATTTACGACACTCGCATCGTCGAAGCGCTGCGTGGCGCAGGACATTCTGTTGATGTGGTTAGCCTGGCGGGGCGTTTTCCTGATGCTGACCAGCAGGCCAGTGACCAGCTATCGGCTGCGCTAGGTGACTTACCCGATGCAGCGACCGTCGTGATTGATGGCCTGGCCATGGGGGCGCTCCCTTCGGTGATTGCCCAGCACGCCGAGCGCTTAACGATAACGGCGCTGGTGCATCATCCGTTAGGCGATGAACAAGGGTTAAGCGATACACAGCAACAGCAGTTTCATCAGCGTGAGCTGCAGGCTTTGGCCGTCGTCTCGCAAATTATTGTGACTAGCCGGTTTACCCAGCGCCGTTTAAAGGCATTGGCGGACCACTATTCAATGTCGATTGCCGCCAAGATTAGCGTGGTAGAGCCCGGTGTAGATGCGGCTCTTATCAATAGTGAAATTCCGGCAAGTATAGGTTCAGAACCAGGTAAACCGCTGCGTCTTTTATGTGTAGCAACGTTGGTGCCACGTAAAGGGCAGGATCTGCTGGTTCGCGCCTTGGCAGGCGTGACGTCGACCAATTGGCAGTGCGACTGTTATGGCGCTGCACGTGACGCGGCGTTTGCCGAGCGCGTGCAGCAGCTTATTGAAGACAACGCGCTTAACGTGAATATTCAACTGCACGGTGAGTGCGATGAAGCCACGCTGATACAGGCCTATCAGGAGGCCGACGCGCTAGTGCTGCCTTCCTGGTATGAAGGCTATGGCATGGTGGTAACCGAAGCGCTGGCGCATGGCCTGCCAGTCATTACCACAACGGGCGGGGCCCTGGATGAAACCTTACCACAAGGCGCGGGGCTTAAAGTCGCACCGGGTGATGTCGAGGCCCTAAAGCATGCCCTAAGCCGTTTTTGTGATGACGCGGCGCTGCGTGATTCTTTGAAAGCCGGAGCATTAGCCGCGCGTGAGCAGCTCAATGATTGGCAGGCCGCGGGCGTAGCATTTGCAAAAGCGTTAAGCCATGCGCCCGCGTTGAGTGCGGGTAGCCAGTTTGCACCTGACTGGCTGACGCTGCGTGAAGAGATAGATTTTACATTTAGAAGCCAGCAGCTTCCGGGCAAAGCCGCCCAGTGGTTAAGCGCGCGTACTCAAGCGCCGCGTCTGGTCGATTTGGGGGCAGGTCGCGGCAGCAATATGCGTTTTCTTGCCCCTTTCATGCCCTTGCCGCAGCATTGGACGCTGATCGATCATGATGCGGCCTTACTTGAAGAGGCCAAGGCAAGTGCTAAGTCGCTTGCTGATCAAAGCGCGATAACGCTGGAAACCCTGTGCGTATCGCTCGATTCACTGGATCACCCGCCGTTGCAATCGGCCCATTTGGTAAGCGCATCAGCGTTGCTTGATCTCGTCTCGCAGACTTGGATTGAAACGCTCGTCACGCACTGTACCACGCACCAGCAGGCGCTTTTGATGGCGCTTAGCGTTACGGGCGAATGGGGCTTTACCGCCGCTGATGGCGAACCGCAAGCCGATGATGAAGATCATTGGCTGCAGGCGCTGTTTATCGCCCATCAGCAGCGTGATAAGGGCTTGGGTGATGCGCTCGGCGGTCAGGCCCATGGCGCGCTGGTTAGCGCGCTTGAGCAGGCAAACTATCAGGTTGAACAGGTAGAAACGCCGTGGCTATTGGGGGCAGGTAATCGTTCACATCAGCCTCTGATGACAGCCTTGATCAACGGCTGGACCGAAGCCGCGACAGAGCAGGCGCCTGAGGCTGCAACTCGAATTGCCGAGTGGCGTGAGCGGCGTACGCAGGCCGTTGCCAGTGGTGAACTGGGCATTTGGGTTGGCCATTGTGATCTGCTCGCAACGCCTTTGAGGGCGGAGTAAGCCTATGGGCATAAAGCGCATCGTGCGTTCTCCCTGGGTTCAGCGTGGGGTCATTAGCGTAGGGCTTTTGGGCGCGGTGGCACTCTTTGTGAACCCGCGCGAGATCATGGCTCAGGTGGAGCGGTTATCGCCTGGCTGGGTGGCGTTAGCGCTATTTATCAGCGTGCTGCAAATCATGCTGAGTGCCTGGCGGTGGCAGTTTACCGCTGAGCGGGTAGGGGCGCCGCTGCGCTTTAGCTATGCCTGGCGTGAATACTATCTGGCGCTACTCATGAATCAGCTGTTACCCGGCGGAGTGCTGGGCGACGCAGGACGTGCTCATCGGCATGCTAGCCAGTCGGTATCGCGCGGCAGCGCTTGGCGGGCGGTCATTATCGAGCGCACTTCGGGTCAGGTCGCCGTAGTGATTCTGACCCTGGCGGCGCTTCTGTTGTCGCCACTTTGGCATGCCGTGCTGGGGTGGCCGGTGAGCCTTATGATTGTCGGTGGACTTTGTGTGGTGTCGGTGGCGGTGTGGCAAGGGCTAATCCGTCTGTCTTCCTCAAGGCTGCCTGCGTGGTGGCACTCCATGCGATTGGATATCAAGCGTGGGCTGTTAAGTCGGGGGGTGTGGAATTTACAGTTAGCCTCTTCGCTGACCATCGTGATGAGCTATGGGCTCGTGATGGTGTGCGCCGCGCGTGCCATTGGTGTGGAGCTTGAAGCACTGCAGATTCTGGCGCTTGCCCCCGTGCTGCTTTTGGCCATGCTGGTGCCGCTTTCCGTTGCTGGCTGGGGAGTGCGCGAAGGTGCCGCGGTGGCAACTTGGGCGCTGGTCGGGTTGCCAACGGCTCAGGGCGTGGCGGTCTCCCTGGCGTATGGGGTACTGGTACTTCTTTCCAGCCTGCCGGGCATCTGGGTGGCGCTATCGCGTCATCACCGCGCTCAACCATCAGGTGAAGGTGGCGGCACGCAGCAGCACGTCAAACAGAGTGTCGTCACCACAACGGAACCGGCGCATCGTCGGGCGCAGCGCACTTTCAAGCGTTTCGATGGGCGTCATTTGCAGTCCGGGCCTGCCCGAGCCGATCAGCAGCGGGGCGACCAGAAGATGCAGGCGATCGATCACACCGGCCTCAATAAATTGGGAAACCGTAACGCCGCCGCCTTCCACCAGGATGCGCTTAAGCCCGCGCTGGTTGAGCAGGTTAATAACATCGCTGGGGGCGAACTGCCCCTGGGCATTGAGTGGCAACCTGCAGCGTTGAACGTTGGCACTCGGCGGCGCAAGCGCTGTATCCGGCCCCACCACGTGCAGCGTGGGCGCCGAATCGGTTTGGAACAGCTTGATATCGCGAGGCACGCGTCCACGTGGGTCGAGCACCACCCGCGTGGGGTGAGTGCCGGTGGCGTGACGTACCGTCAATTGGGGGTTGTCGGCGCTTGCCGTGCCCGCACCAATTACCACGGCATCCACCAGGGCACGCAGCCGGTGCAGGTGCACCAGGCTTTCTTGACCGTTGATGTAATGCGAGTGGCCACTTTGGGTCGCAATACGTCCATCCAGGCTCTGCCCCAGCTGGGCGATCACCCAGGAGGCGTGGCTCGCCAGCGGTGTCAGACAGTCCAGCAGCTCAGTGGCTGCTGGCGTAACAGCCGTATGGGTATGCCATTGCCCCTCGGGGCTGAGCTCAATTGGTGTGCTGGAGGGCTTACGATGGCGCATAGCCAAAAGCCAATCCCAGGCCGCCTCAATATCCAGCAATGTTTCGTGACGAGTGCAGCCATTTTGACGATCGGTGTCGGGCATAACGCCTCCGCGCTGAGAAAACCGTCTTATCTTGCGGGGCCACATGGCCCAGCGCAAGCGTACGCTATTCGCTGCAACAGGCAATTAGGAGGCCTATATGTATCACATTGAACGCGCTATCTTTGATATTCGCCGTGGGTTGCCGGTCGTTATCAACACGGGCGAAAAGCGTCTGCTGGTACAGGCATTGGAAGGCATTGAGTCGGTGGATATGCTGGCCAAGCTTGCAGGGACGCGTCCATCACTGGTGTTAACACGCCACCGCCTTGAGGCGATGGGAATGTCGCTTACCGCTGAGGCTGCGTGTTTGCCGCTGGTTGAAAATATCGGCGAGAATGACCTGAACGCGTTGGCCGTTACGCAAAGCGCGCATCGTCCTTCGCACTCGTTATTAAGTGGCTTGAAGCCGGCAGGGCCCGGCGAGCGCGGGGCGGTTGCCATCATGCGCCGTGCGTTACTTATCCCGGCAGCCCTATGTGCCGAGGTCAGTGAGCAGGCAGCAAGCGCCGTGGCCCAGGATATTGCCCAGGGTAAGCTGTTAGAGGTTGAGGCGAAGGATGCCGAAAAATGTCTGGCGGGGGCGCCGGGCATGCTCAAGCGGGTAAGCGAAGCCAGTATTCCGCTTGAAGACGCGCCTGAAAGCCGCTTTGTCCTCTTCCGCGAGCCGGATGGTCTGCGCGAGCATGTAGCAGTGGTCATTGGTCAGCCGGAAACGCTAGAAGGCGCTGTGCCGCTACGTATGCACTCTGCTTGCCTGACAGGAGATTTATTTGGCAGCCTGCGCTGCGACTGCGGTGAGCAGCTGCGCAACGCCGTCGCGGATATTCAAGCAATGGGCGGTGGTGTACTGCTGTATTTGGCTCAGGAGGGGCGCGGCATTGGACTTGCCAATAAGCTACGCGCTTATACTTTGCAGGATGGCGGGCTAGACACCGTGGACGCCGACCAGGTGCTGGGTTTTGGCGACGATGAGCGTCAGTACGCGGTCGCGGTGGATATGCTCAACGCCCTGGATATTTCCCAGGTTCAGCTACTGACCAACAATCCTTTAAAAATTGAAGCTCTACGTGAGGGAGGTATTGAAGTGGTATCGCGTCAGGCGCTTTATGGCAGCGTCACCGACCAAAACCACCGTTATTTGAGTGCTAAGGCCAACCGGGCAGGCCATCTTTTCGGCGATGTGCTAGGCAGCAATAGCCGCTAGCGGCCACGCTGCTCTAACACTAGGGTTTTTGAGATACTGCGGGTAGCCGGGCGGTTTCAGCCACCACGGTTGCCAGTTGGCTAGCGTAGTGTTGTACCAAGCGCTCACCCAATGCGGCGTTAGCCTGGCGGGCATCGCCTGCCACACCGTGTTGGCTGAGATCTTCGGCAAGCCAGGCAAACGCGGCCGCGCCTTCCGGCCCTAGCAGCTGATTATGCTGCAAGGTGCCAATTGGGGCAGTTTGATAGCCCTCAAGCTTTACAGAGGCTGGCGCGAGGTACTGCATCATGGCGGTTTCCAGCAGTCCGCCATGTAAGCCATAGCGCAGCTCGTCGGCATTGATAGCCCCTTCAAGTGGGGGCAGGCGGGTGTACGTTGCTTTAACGACGCGCATAGCAAAACGCTTACGCAAGGTGAGTGACGCCAAATCCATGATGGCTTTGTTACCGCCATGGCTATTGATTAATACCAAACGCTGGATGCCAGCCCGAGAAACGCTTTCGCCATATGCTTCAAGCGTCGCTATGGCGAGCGGTGCCGGAAGGCTTAACGTGCCTGAAAAGTTGGCGTGCTCGTCGCTTGCGCCCACCGCAATAGGTGGTAGGCAAACAACATCCAGGGCAGGGTCGAGAAGAGGTAGCATGGCGGCTTGCAGCCCTTCGCCGATGATAAGGTCTGTGCCTAGAGGCAGGTGAGAGCCGTGCTGCTCAATGGCTCCCAACACCAAAACGGCGATCGGGTCGCGCTTCGCTAGAGCGGCCAGTTCAGGGGTGGTCAGCGACTGCCAATGGTAAATCATAAATTTTAAATCCTGCGCCTTTAAGCTTGAATGTATTAGCACCAAAGCGGGTTGCCCCGCTTAGATGCTTACCAGCCCAGTCAGTGGCTAAGCATTAATTAGGCTCTTTTGCTTGAGGCTCGGGGGACGTCATTGTCTGCGCATTAAACTGATAGAGCGACTGACACGGCATATCGCCCGATAGCTCACAGGGCAGTGCGTTCAGGGTTAGCGTAGCGCCGTCTTCGGCTGGCGGTAGCGTTGAACTATCGCGCGACATCAGGGCATTAAACTCATTCAGCAGCGGTGGACTTAAACTAACGCTGGGCGTTTGTAAAAGTCGTAAGCGTTGGCTAAGGACTCCACCCCAGGTACTGCTACTTGAGTATTTTATAATCGGTACCGCTACAACCAAACCCAACCAGACAGGCGTTAGCCAACCAAAGGCGGAGGGCGAAAACAGTATGACGCCGCCTGACCAGGCAAGGCCGCACAGTGTCATCCATCCTGCGTGTTGCCATACCTCTCGCCAGCGTAGCGAACGCTCACCCCGCGGTTGTGTCTGCCACTCGATAGAGCCACCTATCAGGACGTTAATAACAAAAAGACTATGGAAGGCCATCATCAACGGGGCGGTTAGTGCGGCAAAAAGTATCTCCAGCACCGCGCTTGTAAGCAGCCGGAATCGGCCACCAAACGCGTGAGGGCACTGAATAAACGCCAGTAGCAGACCCAGCACTTTGGGGGCCAGCAACATACCCAAGGTAATCAACAGGAGCCCCACTGAAAGCGATTGGGGGAGCATCTGCTCGGATGTGTTATCGATGGCTTGATAGCCCACCAGTAGGCTTGTACAGGCCAGCAAGCCAAGCCAAACCAGCGACGATAGATAGGCAAATGCGCCGAACAAAAAGTGCAGACGACTAAGGGTGTGAAGCCCTGCACCTGTCAGTAGGCGTAAATGTTGCAGGTTGCCCTGTAGCCAACGACGGTCGCGCTTGGCAAAGTCGAGCATGTTGCTGGGCATTGCCTCAAAACTATTGTGGGAGGCGCTGGCGTAAGGGTTATGGCTTGAAACAGCGGTAGTCGCCGACGTATCCAGCAAAACCTGCCAGCCGCTTCTTTTGAGTAGCGCAGCTTCCACAAAGTCGTGGCTTAAGATTTCGCCTCCCAACGGCGGTTTGCCAGACAGCATGGGTAACCCTGCGCTTGCCATAAACGCCCGGGTGCGGACAATAGCATTATGTCCCCAGTAGTTAGCAGCGTCGCCCTGCCAAAAGCTTTGCCCTGCTGCCAGCATCGGGCTGTACAGTGCTGAGGCAAACTGGGTAAACAGGCCAAACAGCGTACGCTGGCCAACCGGGATCGGCACGGTTTGAATCAAGCCAACGCTTGGCTGGCGCTGCATGCGATGGACAAGCTTCAATAGCGTTGCACCGCTCATGAGACTATCGGCGTCGAGCACTACCATATAGTCATAGCGCCGCCCCCAGCGGCAGCAAAATTCGGCAATATTGCCCGCTTTACGGCCCAGGTTGTTCTCCCGGCGCCGGTAGTGAACCGATAGCTGGCCTGCCAGGCGTTGCTGTAATGCAACCACATGGGCGGCTTCCACTTTGGCCTTCTCGGCATCCTGGGTGTCGCTCAGAATAAACACTTCAAAGTGTTCGCTGAGCGGCGTTTCAATATGGTTATCCGGTGTTTTTGCCTGCTCGATCAACGAACGACAGGTAGCTTCAAGCCCCGCGATAGTAGGAATGGGGGGCTCTGCATAAATTGGCATCACCAGCGCTGTTCGGCTAACCAATAAACTGCCGTTAGGCGCAAGCGGTACTTGCCGCCGTAGGCTTAACGGATCGCGCCGCAGCAGGCATACCATAAAGCCAAAGACGGCTCCCCAGAAAGCTAGGGCGATCCAGGTGAAGGTGAGCGCAAATAGCACCAGCATGGTGACCTGCCAACCTATTTCCAGGTTGGAAATGACATGATACATGGCCACACAGCCAGCGATGCTGGAACTTATTACCAGCACGGCCAAAAGGATGCGGCGAAACCCGAGCCATGGAATCGAGGGTGCTAGTTCTGATGCAAGTTCTTGTGGCTGTTTTTGTGATCGTTCGTTTTTTTTATGCATCGGGATACCACACGTAGTTCCAGGTTTCGCTAATCGGCTGGCCGTTAAGCATTAAACGCAGGCGAATATCGCTAGGTTCATTATGAGACTCTATGCGAAAGCTGGCGCGCCAAGCATTGTCGGGTAGCGGCATCACATGCGCTGCGCTGGCTTCTCCTGTCTGCGTGCTAATTTCAAGCTCGACAGGTTGGTCGGCGGCAATATCGTTAAGCGGTCCGCCCTGAAAGTCGACAATAAATTGACGCTTTAGTGCATTATCTTCACCGGTTCCTGGAACGTTGGCAGTGCCATGGCGGGTGCGGATGACCTGGCCAAGCGTATGCTTTTCAGGAACATCATTGAGCGTGTAGGTATGGTAATGAAGCTTACGTGATTCTCCGGCCTTGAGCGGCTCGTCGGCAACCCAGTAAGCCACTATATTATCGAAGGTTTCATCTGGCGTAGGGATTTCCACCAGCTCAACATGCCCTGCACCCCATGGCTCGATCGGGGCTACCCATTGGCTGGGCCGGAGGTGGTACTGGGCCTCCATATCCAGGTAGCGGTCAAAGTTGCGCTGGCGTTGCATTAACCCAAAACCGTTGGGGGCGTCATCCAAAAAGCTTGAAATGTGTACATTTTTTGGGTTGCTCAGCGGGCGCCAAATCCACTCATCCGCGCCGGTATGGATCAACAGGCCGTCAGAGTCATGTACCTGAGGGCGAAAGTCATCAGGGCGCTCGTCACTGGCTTCCCCAAAAGCATACATGCTGGTCAGCGGAGCAATACCTAACTTGGCAACATCGCTACGCGCAAAGAGCCGAGCATCAATTTCTGCATCTGTTTGCTCACCCGGGTGTAACGTAATCCGGTAGGCGCCGCTTAAAGACGGGCTATCCAGCAGAGCGAGAAGGGTTATTTCATCGTCATTCGCACCGGGCTTATAAAGCCAGAATTCTCGAAATGCCGGAAACTCTTCCCCCTCGGGGGATGCCGTATCAATGGCGAGCCCACGCGTGGAGAGCCCGTAAGTTTGACCCTGACCCGTCAGGCGAAAATAGCTGGCACCTAAAAAGACCGCGAACTCATCGGCGTAGTCTTGGTTGTTAAGGGGGTAATGCAACCGAAATCCGGCATGGCCGCTACCGGTCAGATCCTGCTCCAGAAGAGCCTGGGCATCGTCATCGTATTGGAAATCATCGCTTGAAAAAGGCAGGGGGGTTACCGTGTCGTTCTCGATGATATTAAGGGTGATGGGCGTTTGAAATATGAAACCGCTATGAAATAGCTGTAGATTGAAGGGGCTTTCATCACGCCAATACGCCTTTTCAGGCGCAAAGCGTATTTGTCGGTAGGTGTCGTAATTAACGTCTTGTAATGCTGGGGGAAGCGACTCTTCTGGCGCTTGGTAAGTCTGTTCGGCAAGCTTTTGGGCTCGCTCAATGACTCGATTAAAGTGTTCATCTTGATTAGCGTTGACAGGCAGAGGCAGCGCTGTAAAGCAGCCGAGCAACAACATCCATTTTCCAGTATTTGTACTTTTCATGTTCGTACAGCGCATAAACGATTTCCTTTCGAATGCTGCCTTGAAGAAAGCTATATAGAGCTAACTAAAATGTTTTTTTAATACAAATATTATACGTTTAGTACTTTATGCACACAGTTTATTTAACGTAAGGTCATTTATTCGACGGTTTTTTTGATACAGCTAAGTAAGGTCCCCCGTCCTGTTGATTGCCCACCTCTTGAGAGGGTCTCGAACCTATTATGTTGCGATTATTGGTTGGTGCACTAGCACTCAATTTACTGCTTGTGGCTCCCTTATGGTGGCGCTTTGGCACCATTGGGCAGCCTCTTGTCGCCTGGGAAGCATGGGTCATCGTACCGCTTATGCTGATGCTCCCCGTCGGTTATGGGCGGCGCTTACTGGGGGTGGCTCTAATCAGCTGGGTTGCCTTGGTAACCGTTGCTAATCTAGGCAATGCAGCCACTTACGCGGCATTTGGGCGGCCCCTCAACCTGTATTTAGATCTCCCTCTGGTGCGCTCAATTTTTAACTTACTGGTAGGTAATGTAGGCCAAATATGGGCAGTTTGCGCAATGCTCGTCGGCGCCGTCTTGCTGATGGGAATATTGGGTGGGCTGCTTTACTTACTGCTTCCAGCACGTCCTTTGTGGGGGCATCGTATAAAAGGAGCGGTAGCCCTTTACATGTTAGTGGTTGCGCTTGGCCTGGGCATAGCCGATAGCACAGGGAAGCCGTTAGGGCACCATTCGTCGCTGCCCATGGCTGAGGCATCGCGCTTTCAGTGGCATCAGATAAGCGTGACTCATCAGGCACGGCTTGCGTTTTCCGAGCAACTTGACTCAGCACCTCTTGAAGCGCAGCCGCTCCAAGGGCTTGAAGGCCACAACGTGCTGCTTACATTCGTTGAATCTTATGGAGTATCGGCACTCAACGATACGCGCTATAGCGACTTGCTGCTTCCTACGCTTGCATCCATGGAGCAGAGGTTAGCCAAGCGCAGTCTGCATGTCGTCTCGGGATTGCTGCAAGCGCCTATTCAGGGCGGGCAGTCATGGCTTGCGCATGCCACGGTACTCAGCGGACGCTGGATCGATAATCAGCTGTGGTACCGACTAATGCTCAATAGTGAAACCTCAACCCTGATTGATGATTTTAAAGCAACCGGTCAGCGCACGCTGAGTATCATGCCCGCGATTACGCTTGCCTGGCCGGAGGGTAAAATGTATGGCTTTGACGATATTTTTGCAGCAAAAGATATCGACTATGCAGGCCCTGCCTTGAACTGGGTCACCATGCCGGATCAATTCACGCTCGACTATACGCAGCGGCAACTGCTGGGTGACACACCTGTGTTTGCCCAGATGGCGCTGATATCAAGCCATGCGCCCTGGACACCCATCTTGCCGGTTATTGAAGACTGGTCGACGATAGGTGATGGCGCTATTTTTGCGCCCTGGGAGCATGCAGGTGACCCGCCAGAGGTACTTTGGCAGGATGCTGAACGGGTTCGCGAGCACTATGGCCGCTCTGTCGACTACGCTGTAGATGTCACCGGGCGCTGGGCGGAAAGAGTAGTGGATGACAATACGCTGCTTATAGTACTTGGTGACCATCAGCCAGCGCCGCTCATCACCGGCGACAACGCCAGCAAGGCAGTGCCGGTACATATTATTAGCGGCGATGCCAGGCTGTTAGCGCCTTTTCGCGCGCATGGATTTATCGACGGTACCTTGCCGCCTTTGGACAACCCCCAAGGCGCCGCCAAAATGAGCCAGCTACGTCACTGGCTGCGTGAAGGGTTTGGTGAAGAGATTTCTCTGGAAACTGGCCAGTTGGCTCAGTAAAGCCGAAAATCATTGGCTTGCGGGTGCTGTTGCTGTTCTTCGACGACTTTCCGGTAGCGCTTGTATTCCCACTGGTACTGGGCTGGGTCAAGCGCGATCGATGCTTCGACACTCGCATTGACGCCAACGGCTGATTCCGCTTCTTCAGCGCTATACACACGCTCGTCGGCATCCAGAAAGTGGATCGCAAAGCCGCGGCCTGGAAGGCGCAGGGCAACGCCAGTGACCACACGCGCTTGGGTGCGGGCGACCAGCTTGGGTAAAAGCGTTGCGGTGTAAGCATTACGCCCATAAAAAGGCGCAAACACGCCGCTGCCCCAATCGGGCTCTTGGTCGGGCAGAATGCCGATGGCCTCGCTGCGCTTTAGCGCCTTGAGAAGCGCTGCCACACCGCGTGGGTTGGTGGGCACCAGTTGGGCACCCATGCGCTCGCGGCCGTGGCGAATTATCGGTTCAAGCTCAGCCATTTTGGGCGGCTCGTACATGGCGGTAAACGGGAAGTGGCTGGAAAGCCAGAAGTTGAGCACTTCCCAGTTACCAAAGTGCGGTGCCAGCACGATAACACCGCGGCCTTCAGCGCGGGCGCTATCCAGCTTCTCGCGGCCGTGCACTTCCAAAATTGATGCAGACACTTTCTCTGGCTTGGCCATCCAAGCATGGCCAAGCTCAAGCATTGTCGCCGTTGAATGCTTCAGACTCTGTTTGGCAAGCGCCTTGCGATGAGCGGCTGAGGTAGTCGGATAGACTACGTTAAGATTGAGCTCAGTGACTCGACGCTCGCGTTTACTGAACCGGTAAACTTGAGGGCCGAGCAATGAGGCCATACGCCAGAGGCGTGGCAAGGGCCATTTGGCGAGCGTTCTCCATAGCCATGAGATAGCGCTCGCCTGAGTGAATGGACGCCGCTTGGCGGAAGCCTTATGTTGCATCGCTTAAATCAGCCAGGTATCCACGTTGGCAGGGGCACGCTGTTCCTGCAACGCTTTAAAGCCGATAACGCAGCGAATGATGATCCATGCAGCGAGTGCAAAAAAGAGCAAGAAGCCGACTAGAGCCAGCGTAAGCACCAGCGCAATGCAACCATACACACAGCCGATCCAGAACGTGCGGATCTGGTAGCGGTAATGCTCATCTAGCCAAGCAGGCCCTTTACCACGATATACATAGGCAATAATAACGCCGACAAACATGCTGAAACCGACTAAAAAGCTTGCCAGATAAAGGCCATAATTGACCATGGCCATGGTGGTGTCGGGTTTTTTGACGGGAGAGTCTTGATGTGTCTCGTTGTGTATTACTTCGCCTTCCAGAGACGTATCATTATCGCGCATGATTACTCCTGTTGCATGCTTTGAAACTAAGCATCCTGTGGATACCGTTCGAGCGCGTTATAATAGCGCGCATAGCAATGCTTATCATCGAAGCAGAAAAGTTTTTTTCTATCGGGGCGCCGGACGACAAATTTCCAGCAAGTTGCCATCGGGGTCACGCAAGTAAACAGACTCAATGGCGCCATTGGCGCCCTGGCGGGCGACAGGGCCAAGCTCAACTTCGATATCCAACGCTTCCAAGTGCTGTTGAAATTCATCCAGTGGCAGCTGGCAACGCAGGCACAGATCTAAGCTGCCTGGAGTTGGGGTGGCAGAAATCGGCTCGATATCGGTATCGGTTTGATGAAGCCGTAAGGCCGTGTCGCCCAGCATTAAATCCACCCGTTGTGCATCGCGATAACGTACATCCAGCCCCAAAACGCGTGAATAGAAATCAACCGCGCGACCCATGTCAGTCACAGTCACTACAAGATGGTCCAGACCTGAGAGCATGCCACTTTCCTTAAATGCAAAACCGAAAACCAGAGGATACGACGATGCGATGCTGTCCGCTATGTGGCGAAACGAAAGTCAGCTTATATCACCAGGATCACCGTCGTGATTATTACCAGTGTGCCACGTGTTCGCTGGTGTTTGTGCCGTCAGATCAGCATTTAAGCGCAGCGGATGAAAAAGCGGAATACGATAAGCATCAAAATTCACCCGAGGATACGGGGTATCGAGCGTTTCTCGGCCGATTGTTTACCCCGCTCCGCGCCAAATTGCCTCAAGGGGCTAAGGGTTTGGATTTTGGTGCGGGGCCGGGGCCAACGCTTTCGGTAATGTTCGAGGAAGTTGGCCATCCAATGGCCATTTTCGATATTTTCTACGCGCCCGATACATCAGTGTTGCAGCATGTCTATGACTTTATTACCGCCACAGAAGTGTTGGAGCATCTGGCGCTGCCCGGCCAAGTATTGGCGCAATTGGTTGGCCAGCTTACCCCCGGCGGTTATTTGGGGCTGATGACCAAGCGCGTTACCACACAAGCAGCCTTTTCACGCTGGCACTATATTAATGATCCTACCCATGTGTGCTTTTTTAGTGAAGCGACCTTTGAATGGTGGGCTGCAAAGCATCAGTTTACAGTCGAATTTCCTGCAAAGGATACGGTTATTCTGAGAAAACACTGATTACGGCAGTTAAGGTGTGAAAAAGCGTTGACTTTGTGCTATCCAAAGCAATAATTGCGCGCCCGTTTCTTGCCTGTCGTGGTGTGGGAGGCGATAACGGTCCTCTAGCAGCGTCTTTAGCAACTTGTTTGGCAAGGTGAGGTTTTCATGTCGCGGCAACTACTGGCCATGGCGCTAGCGCCCCTGTTAGGCCTGTTTATTCTAGGTATCGGCAATGGTTTTTTAGCGACCTTAATCACCGTACGCTTGGATGCCGCCGGGGAGTCCGCAACGGTTATCGGGATTGTCTCTTCGGCCTATTTTATTGGTCTGGCGCTGGGTGCCATGGTTAATGACCGTTTGCTGCTGCGCATTGGCCATATCCGTGCTTACGGTAGTTTTGCATCGCTGGTCGCCGTCACGGTGCTTCTGCAAGGTTTGTTCTTCGATCCCTGGGCATGGTTTGCGCTACGGTTGGTGGGCGGCTGGGCCACGGTAGGTGTTTATCTGGTTATTGAGAGCTGGTTGCTGACAGCGGGGGACCAGAAAGTTCGCGGCCGTTTGCTGGCGCTGTATATGATTTCGCTGTATGCCGCCGGTGTGGTGGGCCAGCTATTGCTGGGCGTGACCAATGCGATGGGGGTGACCGCACCCTTTATGGTGATTGGCCTGCTGGCTTCGCTCTCTGTGTTACCCATGGCCATGATCCCCCGCGTATCACCGATTATGGAGCATGCGGAACCATTGCCTCCGCATCGCCTGATTACGCTCACACCTACAGGCGTGATGGGCAGCTTAGGCTCAGGCATGGTGGTTGCTGCCGCGTATACGCTGCTGCCGCTATACTTGCAGCGCATCGGTATGAGTGTAAGCCAGGTGGGGCAGATGATGGCCGTGGTAATCATGGGCGCGATGCTGCTTCAATACCCGATTGGCCGCTGGTCGGATCGGCATGACCGGCAGATGGTGCTGATTGGTATTAGCGGTTTCTGCGTGCTGATCTCGGCAGCGATGCTCTGGCTGCCGCTCTCTACGCTAGTGCTGGGGGCGCTTCTGTTCCTGCTCGGTGGCGGAGTATTTGCGCTGTATCCGGTTGCGGTGAGCCACGCCGCCGATCGTGCGCCGGCAGGCGCGTTGGTGCGGATGAGTCAGGGACTGCTGTTGATCAACTCGATTGGTGCCACCATCAGCCCGTTGTTGATCTCACCGGTGATGACCGCCATGGGTGATGCGGGTCTGTTCTGGGCTTTCGGCTCGCTAAGCCTGTTCCTGGTGGCGTTCTTCTCCTGGCGTCGGCATGTACGCCCAGCGCCGCTGCCTGTTGCGCCGTTTACACCTACTACTCCCATGACGGCTGCAGGGGCTGAGCTGGTGGTAACCGAAGAGTTGCTGCAAGGGGCGCTTGAGCACGAGTATCTGGAAGATTTATCCGATGCCGTCTGGGATGTGGATGCCGTCGAGCCGGTCGTGGGGCCACCTGCAGAAGATGAGAGCCATATCACCTTCTACGACGATGTTGAACAATCGGCAGTGCGTAAATAATCAGGCATAAGAACGGGATGGGAGGCGGCTGATACCTTGGGCTAATGGTATCTGGGCGAGTATTACTACTATCCTAGGCATACTTTCAAACAATTGTTTAAGAAAGCTCTGTTTAATTTTCAGCCCGAGGTTTGCCATGAATGTCTATGCCGCGCCGATACGCGATTTGCGCTTTGTGCTTGAAGAGCTCTTGGCGCACCGTTCACTTAGCTTACCGGGCTTTGAGGATGCCTCGCCTGACTTGGTCGAGGCGGTGCTTGAGGAAGCGGCAAAACTGGCGGGTGACGTTTGGGGGCCGCTTAATACCATTGGCGACCGCCAGGGCGCTAAACGCCAGAGCGATGGCAGCGTAACAACGCCAGAGGGCTTTGCAGCCGCCTACCAGGCCTATGTAGAAGGGGGCTGGAACGGCATCGGCGTATCCGAGGCGTTAGGTGGTCAAAATCTGCCTGAAGTGGTGGCCAGTGCCGTACAGGAAATGCTGCATGGCGCCAATATGGCGCTAGGCCTTTGTCCCATGTTGACCGCGGGGGCTATTGAAGCGCTGGCGCATCACGGCAGTGATGCATTAAAGGCGGCCTACCTCCCTAAACTTGTTGAAGGTACCTGGACCGGTACCATGAACTTGACCGAACCCCAAGCGGGGTCGGATCTTTCCAAAGTACGCACCAAAGCGGTTCCCGAAGGCGATCACTATCGGTTAAACGGCCAGAAGATCTACATCACCTGGGGTGAACACGACGCCGCTGAAAATATCATCCACTTTGTGCTGGCGCGCAAACCCGATGCCCCTGAAGGCAATAAAGGCATTTCGCTGTTTCTGGTGCCTAAATTCCTGGTCAATGATGACGGCACTCTGGGTGAGCGCAACGACGTGATCTGTACCGCTATTGAGCACAAGCTGGGTATCCACGGCTCGCCCACCTGCTCGCTAAGTTTTGGTGAACAGGGTGGCGCGATAGGGTACTTGGTGGGTAAAGAAGGGCGCGGCCTGAACCATATGTTCACGATGATGAATGAGGCGCGCCACAAAGTCGGCATTCAGGGGATTGGTGTGGCTGAGCGTGCCTGTCAGCACGCGTTTGCCTATGCCCGCGAGCGCCAGCAGGGGCGCCTGCCCGCCGCGCGTGGTGGCCAGGAATGTACCATCAGCGAGCATCTGGATGTACGGCGCATGCTGCTTGCCATGCGTGCCCGCACTGATGCTCTGCGTGCCTTGGCACTTTACTGCGCCGCTCAACTGGATATCGCCCGCCATGCGCACAATCCAGCAGAGCGTCAAACGGCCCAGGCGCGTGTCGACATACTCATCCCAGTAGTGAAAAGCTTTTCGACCGATCAGGCGGTAGAGATCGCCTCGTTAGGTGTGCAGGTGCATGGCGGAATGGGGTATATCGAAGAAACGGGCGCCGCGCAGCTGCTGCGTGATGTACGTATCGCACCGATTTATGAAGGCACCAATGGTATCCAGGCGCTGGATCTAGCCGGGCGCAAGTTACAGCGCGACAACGGCGAAGCGTTTGCCAGCCTGTTAAAAGATGCGGCTGAAACCGTTGAGAAGCTTAACGCTGAACCGGCGCTTGGCCACCTGGGGCAGGCGTTAGCCGCCGGGCTTGAAGATTTAAGCGCCGCCCAGCAACAGGTACTTGAACAGGGTAAAGATCCTGACCGTGGGCCAGATGCTGTGCAAGGCTATGCAACGCCGTTTTTAAACCTGGTAGGTCACGTGCTGTGCGCCTGGCAGATGGGACAGGCAGCACTTAGCGCGCAGGCTGCGCTTAACAACGGCAGCGATGACCCTTTCTATACCGCCAAAATGCGCAGCGCCGAGTTTGCGATTATGCAGTGGCTTCCGATTGGGCGCGCCCAGCGGGCCGTGATCGAAGCGGGCATCCAGTGCTTGAGCGATTTTGAAGTAGATTAATACGCAGCCGCAGCCGCCGCCCTTGGGCGGCGGCTGTGTTTCTGGCGATGAAAACAAGCTATAAACCGGTTTAATACAACAAACGCTATTCAGGCGAACACGCTAGCGCAACGGGCAGACTTCGCCAATCAAGGAGCGCTGTATGTCTTCTATTTTCGAGCAGGATCTTCCCCAAACCGTCGCCAATCATGTACCGCTCTCGCCGCTGACGTTTATAGAGCGTACGGCGTCCATTTACCCCGACTATCCCGCTATCGTACATGGCCAGATCCGTCGCAACTGGGCTGAAACCTGGGCACGCTGTCGTCAGCTTGCATCAGCGCTTGAGCAGCGCGGACTTCAGCCAGGTCAGACGGTGGCCGCCATGCTGCCCAATATTCCTGCGATGTTTGAAGCGCACTTTGGCGTGCCTCTGGCGGGCTGTGTGCTCAATACCCTAAACATTCGTCTCGACGCTGAGGCGATCAGCTATATGCTGGCCCACGGCGAGGCCAAAGCCATTCTTGTGGACCCTGAATTTTCCGAGGTGGTTCAGGCAGCGGTCGCCATGCTTGAGCAGAAACCATTGATCATTGATGTTGCTGATATGGAGTTTCTGGGCGATCCCCAAGGCATTGGCGCAGTTGAGTATGAAGCTCTGCTCGCCGAAGGCGACCCCGACTACGCCTATCGGCTGCCGGATAATGAGTGGCAGGCTATCTCGCTTAACTACACCTCAGGCACTACCGGTAAGCCTAAAGGCGTGGTTTATCACCACCGCGGCGCCTACCTGAACGCTGTCAGCAACGTGATGGAGTGGGCGATGCCGCATCATCCCATCTACCTGTGGACACTGCCGATGTTTCACTGCAACGGCTGGTGTTTTCCCTGGACGATTGCCGCCAATGCCGGGGTCAATGTTTGCCTGCGTAAAGTCGAGCCTAAAAAGGTGATGCAGCTGATTGCCGATGAGCGCGTCAGCCACTTTAGCGGCGCACCGATTATTCTTAACGGCTTGGTTAACCTGCCCGCTGAAGATAAGCGCGAATTCGACCACCCGGTAAAAGTGACGACTGCGGGAGCCGCACCGCCAGCCTCGGTGATTGCGGGTATCGAGACATTGGGAATCGAAGTAACCCACGTGTATGGGTTAACCGAAGTGTATGGGCCGGTAACGGTATGCGCCTGGCGCGAGGCCTGGAACGAGCTACCCCTGGCTGAGCGCGCCACGATCAAATCGCGGCAAGGCGTGCGCTACCATATGCTGGAAGCGCTGTGTGTTGCCGATCCTGTCAGTCTGGAGCCCGTGCCCAAAGATGGTGAAACCATCGGCGAAATCATGATGCGCGGCAACAACGTGATGAAAGGTTATCTAAAAAATCCAAAGGCCACGCAGCAGGCGTTAGAGGGCGGTTGGTACCACACAGGTGACCTGGCCGTCTGGCATGCAGACGGCTATATCGAGATTAAGGACCGTTCCAAGGACATTATTATTTCGGGCGGTGAAAACATCTCCACTATCGAGGTGGAAAACGCCATCTACGCCCACCCGGCGGTAGAGGAAGCCGCCGTTGTCGCCAAGCCGGATGAGAAGTGGGGAGAGACGCCCTGTGCTTTTGTAAAATTGAAAATTGGCTATGGCGAGGTTAGTGAAGCGGACATTATTGCGCATTGCCGCGAGCGGTTAGCCGGCTTCAAGGTGCCCAAAACGGTAGTGTTCAGCGAGTTGCCCAAAACCTCGACGGGCAAGATACAAAAGTTTGTTCTGCGCGAAGAGGCAAAACAGCATTAAAGAAACGACGATACAAGAAGTGATTGCCTCCCAACCAAGCGTTAGCTAGGGTTGGAAGGCAGGCCAGTTAGCGCCGCCATAACAATGAAGGAGCCAATATGAGTGAAGCAGTGATTGAGAAGGTCGACAACGACGGCGTGGTACGTCTCACCATTAACCGCCCGAAGGCACTGAACGCCCTGAATAGCGAAGTGCTTGCCGCGTTGGAGTCCCATCTGGTTGAGCTTGAAGCCCAGTCCGATCTGCGCGCGGTACTGATTACCGGCGCGGGCGAGAAGTCCTTTGTTGCTGGTGCGGATATCACCGAAATGCGCGATAAAACGCCCGAGGAGGCCCGCGCGTTTGCAAGCCAGGCGCTGCGTACCATCAAACGTTTGGAAACCTTGCCAGTGCCGGTGGTCGCGCTGGTGAACGGGTTTTGCCTTGGCGGCGGCTGCGAACTGGCATTGGCCTGCGACTGGGCGGTAGCGAGCGACAACGCCGTATTTGGTCAGCCGGAAGTATTGCTGGGCGTGATCCCCGGTTTTGGCGGCACACAGCGCTTGCCGCGCCGTGTTGGCCCGGCGATGGCCATTGATCTGGTCACCACCGGGCGCAAGATCGACGCGCAGGAAGCACTGCGTATCGGTCTGGTGAACCGCGTCATGCCCCAGGCTGAGCTGGAAAGCTATGTCGAAGAATTTACTAAGCAGCTTAAAGGCAATGGTCGGCTATCGGTACGCGGCGCCAAGCAGGCCGTACACGACGGCATGGATCAGGAACTCGACAGCGCTCTGGCGCTCGAAACCAGCCTGTTTGCGTTCTGCTTCGCCGGTGAAGAGCAGAAAGAGGGCATGGCGGCCTTCGTCGAGAAGCGCAAACCCAACTTTTAAGCGCAGGCGTTAATCAATAGAAGCGGGCTCTTGGCCCGCTTCTTCTATTTTGTGCCCAGAAACGTTTTTGTAACCAGAAACGTTACGGCCAGAGTTCAATCAGCACCTTGCCGGAGATTTCAGAATCCTTGGCGATGGCAAAGGCGTTCTGGGCATCAGCGGCGGGCAGCACATGGGTGATGACATCATCAAAGCGGGCGTCGGCGGCCAGCAGCGCAATCGCGTCATCGATTTCATCATGAAAGCGGAAGCAGCCGCGTAGCTGAACTTCCTTGGCAATCAGCGGTGCCAGAGCAAGCGGCTGCGGGGTAGCGGGCATCATGCCAATCTGGGCAATAACGCCTGCACGGCGAACCGCCAGGATCGCGTCGTTGATGGAGGCCGGTACGCCAGTACACTCCAGCACCACGTCGAATGCTTCTTGGGGAACCTCATCTTCGCCGATGCGGTAGGTGCGCTGCACGCCAAGCGCGCGCGCCCGAGAAAGCGGGCCTTCCAGCACATCGGTAATGCTCACCTCTAAAGCGCCCTTGGCTAGCGCCGCTGCGGCTGCCAGCAGCCCGATGGGGCCTGCGCCGCAAACCAGCACCCGCTGCTTCTCGACACCGCCAGCCACTTCAATGCCGTGCAGGCCAACCGCCAGCGGTTCGGCCAGGGCGGCGCGCTTGAGCGGAAGAGAGGAAGGCAGAACCCGTACCATACCGGGGTCCACATCCAGATACTCACTCATGCCGCCTTGGGTATGCGGCCAGGTAGAGGCAGAGCCTAGGTAGGCGCCTTCCGGCCACAAGTGCGGCTTGCCCTCAATGCCTGGCTGGCTTTTGCCAAAAGTGGCGGGGTGGAGGGTAACCGGCGTTCCTGGGGCCAGTTTGCCGCTCGGGTCTTCCTCGACTAAGCCTGCCATCTCGTGGCCGGGGATAAGCGGTTCGCGCACCACGAAGGCCCCGTTGGCGCCCTCATGGTAGTAGTGAAGGTCCGAGCCGCAAATCCCGCCAAAGGCCATACGCAGCCGAACTTTTCCCGCTGCCAGCTCGGGAAGGGAGAGACTCTCTTCGCGCAGATCCTGCTTACCGTGAATAACTAATGCTTGCATGGCGTTTCATCCCAAAGGGCGGTTCTCGGAGGTTAAACCACCGAGGTCATGCCGCCATCAACAAAAATATTTTGTCCGGACACGAAGCTCGAAGCGTCCGAACACAGATAGACCAGCGTGCCCACCAGCTCGTCGAAATGTCCCCAGCGTTGTGCAGGAGTGCGTTTTTCAACCCACTGATTGAAGCTTGGGTCTTGCCATAACGCGGTGTTCATTTCGGTTTTGAAGTAGCCGGGTGAAATGCAGTTGACCTGAATGTTGAAGCGCGCCAAATCGGCAGCCATACCCTGTGTGAGTAGCACAACGCCGCCTTTGGTTGCTGAATAAGGGGCAATGGTTTCGCGGGCAAGCTTGGACTGTACCGAGCCGATGTTGATGACTTTACCTGAGCCACGTTTGCTCATGGCGGGAGTCAAGGCTCGGGATACGTAAAACAGGCTCGACAGATTAGTGGCGATAAGTGCATCCCAATCTTGTGTCGCGTATTCGTTGAACGGCGCTCGGCGTTGAAGCCCGGCATTATTGACCAAGATATCCGGAACGCCGAATTGATCGATAAGGGCTTCCACGGCTTGCTGGGTCGCTTGGGCATCAGTGACATCGAAGCTGACGGCTTCAACGCTGGCGCCTGTCTCCTGAGCGATGTTGCAGGCTTCCTCCTTCACGCGGTCTAGATCCCGGCCGTGCAAAATGACGCGAGTGCCTTGTGAAGCAAGCCCCCTGGCAAGTGCATTGCCCAAGCCCCTTGAGGACCCGGTTATTAGTGCTAGACGGTTGCTAATATCGAAAAGTGCTTTGGTCATCGTGTTCACCTAAAACAGCATGAAAATAATAGTGGCGAATATAAAGCCGACAACGGATTCCAGCGCTTGCTGAACTGTCCAGGTCTTTAGCGTCGTCTTGACATCCATACCTAAAAGGCGGCCAACCAGCCAGAACCCAGAGTCGTTGACATGCCCCGCAAAGACAGAGCCCGCTGCCGTTGCCAGGGTAATCGCGACTACCTGCATGGAGGTAAAATCACCGCCAATCACGGCGGGCGCCATGAGTCCGGCAGCGGTTACCAACGCCACGGTAGCCGAACCCTGAGCCAGGCGCATAATCACGGCAATCACGTAAGCTGCCAGAATGATCGGAAGACCAATATCGCTGAGGGAGTTAGATAAGGCGTCGCCAATGCCTGACGCCCGAAGCACGCCACCGAACATGCCGCCGGCGCCGGTAATCAGTACTACCGAGCAAATCGGGCCTAAGGAAGAGTCCAGAACTTTTTCCAACGCGCTGCCCCCGATACCCTGGCGACGACCTAGTACTAGCATGGCCACTAGCGTTGAAATAAGCAGCGCCACCGGCGTGTTACCGACCGCTGAGAGCAGCTGAAACCATAGCGCGTCGCTATCGACAACACCCATTGAGCGTAGGAAGTCTAAGCCGGTATTCATGAAGATCAGCACAAGCGGCAGCAACAGCATGCTGATAACCACGCTGACCGAAGGCGGGTTGGTAACGCTGTCATCGCTGACTTCACCGAACAGCGAGCCAGCGAGAGGGAAGGGGTAGCGCTTAGCGACGATTTTCCCCCACATATAGCCTGATATCCACCAGAGTGGAAACGCAATCACCACACCGGCAAGCAGTAGCAAACCCAAGTTCGCATTATAAAGTTCTGATGCGGTAACGGGGCCTGGGTGAGGCGGTAGAAATACGTGCATAACCGAGAACGCTGCAGCGGCGGGCATGGCGTAAAGCAGGACAGGGCCACCCAGACGGCGTGACACGGCAAAGATGATGGGGAGCATAACGATCAAGCCCGCATCAAAAAAGATTGGAAAACCCATCAACAGCGATGTAATACCCAAGGCAAAAGGCGCGCGTTTCTCCCCGAATAGGTCGATCATTTTATCGGCAAGGGCTTTGGCGCCCCCCGATTGCTCCACCAGCTTGCCCAGCATGGCGCCTAGCCCAACCAATAGAGCAACCGCGCCTAGCGTTCCTCCAAAACTATTCACCATGGTCGGAACAATGGCGTTGACCGGAATCTGAGTGGCTAGCGCCGTCAGTAAACTCACTAGCATTAGCGCCAGAAAAGCATGCATCTTAAATCTGATGATCAATACTAAAAGGGCCAACACCGCTACGGCTGCAATGCCTAGCAGCGGTCCTGCGGACATCGTTTGAGTCCAACCATCCATGCGAGTGCTCCAATAAGTGAAAGTTTGTTACCGGTAATGTTATCGGTAACATCGTATAGATTGGCAGCTCCTTGGATACACGACCTTGGTTTAAGATGGCTACAAAAAAATGCCAAAATCGTAAAAAGCGGTCTACAGAACTTTAACTGGAGAGGGATATACTGTTTATTTCTAATTTCATTGAGTATTTGTTTTTACCAGTGGCGCATTTCTCGCTTGGTCTCTTTAAAATGAGGTATTCATGTTTGATCTCTATATCGCCAATAAAAACTACTCCTCATGGTCGCTGCGCCCCTGGGTGCTGATGAAGGCGCTCAATATCCCCTTTAAAGAGTACGTTATGCCATTTGAAGGAGGGACCGGCGTAAGCTACGCCACGTTTAAGCGCTTTTCGCCCTCAGCGCTAGTGCCCTGCTTGGTCGATAAAGAGCTCGCCGTGTGGGATTCGCTTGCCATTATTGAGTATGTGGCCGAGCAACACTCTAAGGTGTGGCCACAGGATGTCGCAGCACGCGCCTGGGCGCGCTCGGCCAGCGCCGAAATGCATAGCGGCTTTGCGACCTTGCGAAATGAATGCCCCATGAACTGCGGGGCACGCGTTGCGCTTGATGATTTATCGAGTGCTCTCAAGGCCGATATGGCGCGGCTGGATGAACAGTGGCAGCAGGGGCTTTCACGCTTTGGCGGGCCTTTTCTAGCCGGTAAAGACTTTACCGCGGTGGATGCCTTCTATGCGCCAGTCGTATTTCGCGTGCAAACATTTGGTTTGCCGCTGAGCGAAGCATCCCAAGTATACGTAAAACACATGCTGGCACAGCCAGCCATGCAGGCGTGGTACCAGGACGCACTTGAAGAGCGCTGGCGCGAGCCCAGCCATGAAGCAGATACGCTAAAGCAGGGTACGCTAACCGCCGATTATCGTAAGGCCTGCCCATAACCGGCGATGCATCAGGTAAACTAGGCTTTGTACGAAAACTGCTTGCGCTCGACCATACGGCGTTAAAAACCAGATCAAAATACTCATTTACACAAGTAAACTCCGTTTTTTCACTGATTTTTTCCTTGTCTGGTCTTCGCTCAGCTACTTTTCGCGCAAACCCTAGCGAATATTTACCGATGGAAAACCCCATGGCCCTTAGCGCAACGCCTTATAAAGTCGATATCAACCTCACCGATTTGGATCGTGGGGTATATGAAACGTTACGGTTTACCGTGGCGCGTCACCCTTCTGAAACAGAAGAGCGGATGAGCGCACGGCTAATTGCCTATGTACTTTGGTACAGCGAAGCGATCGCATTTGGGCGCGGCCTTTCCGATGTGGATGAGCCCGCCCTTTGGGAAAAAAGCCTGGATGGCCGAGTGCTCCACTGGATCGAAGTAGGTTTGCCGGATGCCGAGCGCTTGACGTGGTGCTCGCGCCGTGCTGAGCGGGTGTCGCTGCTCGCCTACGGGCGTATTGATGTGTGGGAGAACAAGGTATTACCTAGTGTGAGCAACCTTAAAAATGTTCACGTGGCTGCCTTGCCTCAAGAAGCGCTAGCGACCATTGCTCAAAACCTGCCCCGGGCGATCAATTGGGCCATCATGATTAGTGAAGGATCGTTGTTTATCACTGATGAAATAGGCCAGCATGAAATTACTCCCCAATGGCTTTTAGGCGACCGTTAAGCTTCATTCTCGGGCAAGTTCTACTACGCTTTTTATTAGCCTAGCTACTTACCAGTTCTACTAGGCTGTTAAGTAGTGCTACTACGCTATAAAAGCCAGGATTAAGAATTTTTAAGAAAAACGCGTTAAATGACGTTTGTTGAAGATAATTAACCTTGTTTGCTTGCTATCTTTTTGCACATTTACATACAATCAGCAATGTTTGTTGGCGCATTACTCTGCGTTAACACGGTTTGCCCCTCACTCAAGGAACGAGCAATGCACAAATTCTGTCTGCCTACCTGGCGCCTGCTTCCTCTTGTAGCAGCGATGAGCCTCTTGCCTGCTTTCGCTCATGCAGATAACAACGTCATTACTGTCAAGCATGAAAACGATGGTCTGGCGAGTAGTGATGATGGCCATTTTACCAGCGGTTTCGAAGCTAACTGGGCATTTAAGCCCAGCCCTGAGAGCTGGACCCAGCGTTTAGCCACCTCGCTACCTAATAGCTTGATAGGGCAGGCAGACACCGTGGCTTTTCGGCTGGTGCATCAAATCTATACGCCAGATGATATTAGGCGTTCCGAGCTGATTGAAGATGATCGCCCATATGCTGGCTTGGTGTATGGCGGCCTATCGCTTTATGAAGATATACCCATGGGGAGCTGGCAGCAGGCGACGGATCTGCATGTAGATATCGGTTTGGTTGGTCCCTCATCGCTTGCCGATAGCGTGCAGCGTGAAGTGCATCGTATTACTAATAGCGATCGACCCAACGGTTGGGACAACCAGCTAGGCGATGAGCCGCTGCTTAACGTAACCATGCGCCGCCAGTGGTGGCACAACGTTCCGCTGGCGGGTAAACGCTTTGCTCATGGTCCTAGCCTTAGCGTGGCGCTGGGTAACCTTAATACCTACGCAAGCGCGGGCTACAGCGTACGTTGGGGCGACGATGCCAGCGGTATCCCGACGCTGACGCCCAACCCAGGTAATCGTGGTCGAATGACAAGCACCACCGGCTGGCAGTGGTACTTATTTGCTAATGTTGAAGGCTACTATGTGGCACATAATCTAACCTTGGACGGCAATGTGTTCTCCAGCAGCCACTCGGTTGACAGTAAAGAGTGGGTAGGTGAAGCCTCGGCAGGGCTGGCGCTTGCCTGGGATCAGTGGCAGGTTACCTATGCGGCAGTAGAGCGCACGCGTGAGTTTGATGGCCAGGAAAGGCATGATAAATACGGTGCCGTCACGCTATCACGCAGCTTCTAACTGGCGTAAAACACCTCCGCTGGCAAAAAACGCTAAGTAGCTGAACCCAAGTGCAATGGGGGCGGAGTAAAATGCTTCCATGCGACTTGCTGGTTAAGGGCATTTTTTATGGCAACGGACAATAAACCCCATGGGTAATTCTTACCCTCATACCCCGGACGGGCGCTATTTTGTCGCCAAGAACCGCCTGTGGCGCTGTACTAATCCGCATTTGGATGAGCCTGAAAGACAGGCTCACGTCAATGAGCTTATGAAGGCTCGCCGTGCGGTAAAAACCGCCAAGCAGCAAGAAGATGACAAAGCGTTACGCCAGGCGCGCAATAACGTACAAGCGGCCAAAGAAGCGTTAGGCGAACGTGGGCCTGTCTGGTGGGACGATAACGCGCCCGACGAAACCGGGGTTGCTCCGCATAACAGCTCATATGCCGATTGGTGGCAAAGCCAGTCCGACTGAGTTCTTTAGGTCTTAGGTTTTCAACCTGGCGGATGCCGCTAATTGACGCTAGCTTATTAGGGGCACAAGACACTCAATGTTCGGCACATTCTTGATGTGCCCGCTAACAAGGATGTTATTAAGCCTATGTTTTTTAATGGTTGGGAAAACCTCTTTCGTACCTTGATTGTCGGTTTACTGGCTTACGCCGTATTAGTGATCTTTCTACGCCTTTCAGGCAATCGCACGCTTTCGAAAATGAATGCGTTTGATCTGATCGTGACCGTTGCATTGGGTTCAACGCTTGCGACCATTCTGCTTTCCAAGCAGGTGGCGCTGGCAGAAGGAGCGTTAGCGCTGGGGCTACTGATTTTTCTACAGTATGCGATTACATGGCTCAGTGTGCGCAAGCGATGGGTCAAAAAGCTGGTGACCGGTGAGCCTTTAATGCTGCTTTATCGCGGTGAGTTTCTTACCCAGGCACTACATAAAGCGCGAGTTACCCAAGACGAGGTGCGAGCAGCCATTCGCAGCAATGGGCTAAGTAGCGTTGCAGATGCACACGCGGTTATATTGGAAACCGACGGCTCATTAAGTGTGGTAAAGGAAAGCGACGAACACGATCACTCGAGCCTTAAAGATGTGCGCCACTCCTCACCGTAATCCATAAATTCTTAAGCGTTTACTTATAAACATTCCCGAGGCCTGCCAGCGGTGGTAATCTGCGCCGCTTAACGATTCCTAAGAACATCCGCTAAGGGCCTAACGTGACTATTAAAGCAAACTTGTCGATTTTCGACATCATTGGGCATCTGCTGCTGTGGCTGGTGCTGAGTATTCTTACCCTTGGGATCGCGCTGTTTTTCTTTCCCTACTCGTTTGCCCGTTTTGTGATTAATCGCACATCCGTTATTGATCAAAGCACGGGTACCGAGCGAAAAATGGTGTGTGATATCAATATTTTCAGCAATATTGGCCACATCATCTTGTGGATACTGATTTCGCTGGTGACCTTTGGGATTGGCTATATTTTTTATGTTTACCGGGTATGGAACTACGCGTTAAATAATTCCCGGGTGCAGTAGTATCTCCCCAATAAAAAACGGCCTCCAGGGCCGTTTTTTTATTGCTGCGTGATCTGATTTAGTTTTGGGCTGTGAAGCGGTACCTTATCGTTTAGAGCTTATCTTGGGTTTTAAGCTCAAAGTCGCTGGCATCGTGGCGTTCATGTAGCTGTTCGCTGGGCTCTCCAAACGTGCGGTTCACCATGCGGCCACGCTGAACGGCAGGGCGTGCATCAAGCTCATCCGCCCAGCGGATGACATTCTGGTAGGTATGGGCTTCAAGAAATTCAGCCGCTTCGTATACGCGGTTTTTTACCAAGGCGCCATACCAGGGGTGAATCGCCATATCGGCGATAGTGTACTCATCTCCCGCCATATAACGGTTATCGGCTAAGTGGCGGTCCAGCACGTCTAGCTGGCGTTTTACTTCCATGGTGTAACGATCAATGGGGTACTGGTATTTTTCCGGGGCGTAAGCGTAAAAATGGCCGAATCCGCCGCCTAGGATGGGGGCGCTACCCATTTGCCAGAATAACCAGGAAAGGCACTCGGTACGTTTGGCCGGGTCGCTGGGCAAGAACGCTGAAAATTTCTCAGCCAGGTAAAGCAGAATGGCGCCTGACTCGAAAACACGCTGGGGCGGGTTGGTGCTATGGTCCATCAGCGCAGGAATTTTTGAGTTGGGATTCACCTCGACAAACCCACTACCGAACTGGTCGCCGTCACCGATCTTGATCAAGTGCGCATCATACTCGGCGGCTTCAATGCCTTTCTCTAAAAGCTCCTCAAGCATGACGGTCACTTTAACGCCATTAGGGGTGGCCAGTGAGTAGAGCTGAAGCGGATGTTTGCCTACGGGCAAGGGCTTATCGTGAGTCGGACCTGCAATGGGGCGGTTAATGTTGGCAAACTTGCCGCCATTGCCGGGTTCCCATTTCCAAACGCGCGGTGGGGTGTAAGAAGTATCGCTCATCATAGCCTCGCTGTATTGTTTCGTGGGCAGTGCCAACATGGCAAAAAAACGGTTACTTAAGCTGCTTTAGGTTCTTTCGATATTCTAGATACTTTAAATGCTCTAAGTACTTTAGATACGGTAGGTACTTTATGAGGGTAGTAAAAAGCTGGTACAAGGGGGGAGGGTTATTAGCCGGTTAATAAAATAATTCATGGTGATTCAAAAAGGAGACGAAAATGCAGGTTATTGGTGTGCTGGGCGGCATGAGCTGGGAATCAACGCAAAGTTATTATCGCGCCCTGAATGAAGGTGTAAAGCACGCGCTAGGCGGCTTTCACTCCGCCAAAATTGTGCTGGTCAGCGTCGATTTTGCCGAAATCGAAACCCTGCAGCAGCAAGGCGATTGGGATAAAGCAGGCGAGCTCCTGGCGAGTGCTGCGCAAAACATCGAACGGGCTGGCGCGGATTTTCTGCTCTTGGCAACCAATACTATGCATAAGGTGGCACCGGCTATCGAACAGGCTATCGGTATTTCGCTGCTGCATATCGCTGATGCGACTGCTGAACAGTTAATGCAAGATGGTATTACCCGCGTGGGGCTGTTGGGTACGCGCTTTACCATGGAGCAGGATTTTTACAAGGCTCGCTTGCAGGACGCATTCGGTATCGAGGTGGTTGTGCCTGATAGTGCCGAGCGCGAAGCGGTGCATCGGATTATTTTCGATGAACTGTGCCAGGGGAAAATCAATAGTGACTCGCGCGAGCGCTATCTCGAAATTATCGATAGCCTGCATCAGCAGGGCGCTCAGGCCGTCATTCTGGGGTGTACTGAAATCGCGCTACTGGTAGAGCAGGCGCATACTCATGTGCCGCTTTACGATACCACTGCGCTGCATGCAAGCAGGGCAGTGGCTCGTGCGCTTAAAGGTTAGCCCTATCAGCAGCTAACGTTGGAAAACTTAGGCAAGCGTCAGGGTGACGTCGATGTTGCCACGCGTTGCGTTGGAGTAAGGGCAAACGACATGGGCTTTGTCGACCAAATCCTGGGCAACGCTCTTTTCAAGGCCGGGAAGGCTGATAGTAAGCTCGACTTCAATGCCAAAACCTGTGGGAATAGCGCCGATACCCACGCTGCCTTCAATGGCAGTGTCTTGCGGAAGCTTTACTTTTTCCTGGCTGGCGACATGCTTTAGTGCACCTAAAAAGCAGGCGGAGTAGCCCGCAGCGAACAGCTGTTCCGGGTTAGTGCCTTCACCGCCTGCGCCGCCTAGCTCTTTCGGCGTGCTGAGTTTGACATCCAATGCGCCATCAGACGACTTGGCTTGGCCTTCACGGCCACCTGTGGCTTTGGCATGGGCACGGTAGGCGACGGTTTCGATAGACATAGCAAGCTTCCTTTAATGTTGTTGATCAGAGTAACTGGGTTTAATTTAGTGCAGCTTTATTTTGCGCGCAATATAAATTTCAATAAACCTTCTTAAAGTGCGAGAAGGGCTAGTCGATTTTTTGTAGGTTATCGCGTAGCTGTACCAAGTCTTCTTTTAGCTGTGTCAGGGTTTCTATTGATTTTTCACTGGCATTAACTATGCAGCTAGGAATATGACGCGCCTGTTCACGCAATTCACGCCCTTTATCGGTTAGAAATAGCTCCACGATGCGCTCATCCTGACGATTGCGTTGACGAATCAACAGCTGATCGCCTTCAAGACGCTTAAGCAGCGGCGTTAGCGAGCCGGGGTCGGTCAGCAGGCGCTTGCTCAATGTACCTACCGTTATGCCGTCTTGCTGCCATAACACCAGCATTGCCAAATATTGCGGATAAGTAAGCCCTAACTCCTTTAGAAGCGGTTTATAAATTTTTGTCATCGTTAATGAGGTGGAGTACAGCGCAAAACATAGCTGATGGTCTAGTTCCAACTCACTGCAAGTTTCTAATCGACAGGGTTCTAACGCGGGCATATCGGCTCCGAGACGGGATGCGTTGGATTAATGTAGCGCGACCAGCCTTCGCTGACCAGACCTAGACGTTGGTCTTGAGTTGGTGGTTTTGTTTTGACATGGATAATTTGGCTCGCTAACCTGCATTTACTATGTTACCGGTAACACGAAAGTCATCTGCGTATTATCCAACTATTCACGCGGCTATCTATAGGAGAGCATATACCTATAGGACACCATATAGATTATGGTTTTGTATATTTGCTGCACAGCGTTTAAACCCGGAGAGATAAACCAATGGACGCCGTTTCTCATCGTATTTTGGTCATGGGGGTCTCTGGCTGCGGAAAGTCACATATTGGCCAGCAGTTGGCGGCGGCTCTGAACGCCAAGTTCATTGATGGTGATGACTACCATCCGCCAGCAAATGTCGCCAAAATGGCCAGTGGAACGCCACTTGACGATGACGACCGCCAAGGCTGGCTTGAGACGCTGGCTGAGCTTTTTGCCGACCATCGCCAGCAAAATGTTAGCGTGGTGATTGCCTGCTCTGGATTGAAGTATCGCTATCGTGATTGCTTGCGCCAAGGGGATTCAGCGCTGCGCATTCTGTACTTGGAAGGCGACCAGACCCTGTTGCGTGAACGCTTGGAAACACGTGAGGGGCACTTCTTTAAAGGTGAGAATATGCTGGCCAGTCAGCTCGCCGATCTGGAACCACCGGGAGAAAGTGAAGCCGTCACTGTATCCATTGCGCTTTCACCGCCCGAGATCGTGAGTCGCTTTACCAGCGCGCTTAGTGCGACACTTAATCATTCATCCCGCACACCGTCACTTTAGAGGCTGGCATCCGTTTGAAGAAAAAGCGTCCCACATTACAGGATATTGCTGACAAGGTAGGGGCAACGAAAATGACGGTTAGCCGTTGCTTGCGAGCCCCTGATACGGTTTCGGAAAGCTTGCGTGAGCGTATTTTTAAGGCCGCCGAACAGGTGGGATATATCCCCAACCGGGCGCCGGACCTACTTTCGCGCGCCACCAGCCATTCGATAGGGGTGCTGGTGCCTTCGCTGACCAATCAGGTATTTGCCGATGTCATTGTAGGGATCGAGGCATTCACCGAACCGGCGGGCTATTACCTAATGCTCTCACACTATGGGTATAGTCCTACCCTTGAAGAGCGCAGTCTTGCCTCGTTGCTTTCCTATAACGTGGATGGCGTAATTCTTTCCGATCATGACCACACGCCGCGTAGCCTGCGTATGCTCGAAACGGCAGGTATCCCGGTTGTCGAAATCATGGATACACATCGCCAGCCGTTACAGCAGTCGGTGGGCTACGACAACGTCAAAGCCGCTTTTGATATGGTAAGCGCAATGATACGCCGTGGGCGCCGCCAGGTGGTTTATCTGGCGGTACGGCTAGATGAGCGAACGCAGCAGCGCGAACAGGGCTATCGCCAGGCGATGGAAGCACACGGCCTGATACCCACTACGCTACATAGTACTCAGCGCTCTTCCTATAGCGTCGGGGCGGCGCTTTTAGAACAAGTGGTGATTAACCATCCTGATACGGATGGTATCTTCTGTACCAACGATGATGTGGCGGTGGGGGCGTACTTTGAATGTCAGCGCCGCGGCATCGATGTCCCGGGGCAAATGGCCATTGCCGGTTTTCATGGCCACGATATAGGGCAGGCAATGACCCCTCGCCTGGCCAGCGTTATCACCCCCCGCCAGGCAATTGGTGAAGCCGCCGCCAAGGTGCTGCTCGCCAGAATTCAGGGCGAGCCATCGGCTGCCGATATCATCGATATGGGGTACACCATTGAAACCGGCGGTACGCTGTAGGTTCCTAGCGCAAGGCTAGCGGTCTGCGGGCTAAATGGCTAAAGTACGACGTTTCGCTTGCATCGAGGCTATCGTGAAAGTTACCCAGCTCAATATCTATCCGGTCAAGTCCTTAAAAGGCATCAGCGTTAACCAGAGCGAGCTACTTTCGAGCGGGCTTGCCTGGGATCGTCGTTGGATGCTGGTCGACGCTCAGCAGCGTTTTGTGACTCAGCGCCAGCTGCCTCTTTTGGCCACGGTAGAAGTAGCATTAAACGCCGATGCTCTGGTGCTTTCACATCCCAATGTTGACCCGCTTTCAATTCCGCTTGAAGAGCCGAGCGGCAACCTGCGCATCGTCAAGGTGTGGGACGACCACTGTAAAGCCTGGCCAGAAAGTGAAGAGGTCTCCTGCTGGTTGGAAGTCGCTCTGGGTGAGTCCGGGAAAGGTCTGAGCTTGGTCCGATTTGCCACCCAGTTTAAGCGCCTGGTAGAAGCGGATTTTCTAGACGGTGGCGAAGCCGACACGCATTTTGCCGATGGCTACCCGTTCCTGATTACGTCAACGGGCTCTTTGAACGCGCTTAATAGTGCTCTGGACAAGAACGGCAGCCAGCCAGTACCCATGAATCGCTTTCGTCCCAATATCGTCGTGGAAACCGATGAGGCGTGGGCGGAAGACCGCTGGCAATCGCTACAGGAATCCACCGGTGCATTCGCGTTAACACTGCGTAAGCCGTGTAAGCGTTGCAAGATCACCACGGTGGATCAGCAAACCGCCCACATCCCTGATCCCGCCGAGCCCCTTAAAACATTAATTACGCTCAAGACCCAGCCAACATTAAAAGGCGGGTATTTTGGTCAAAACGCGACGTTAAGTGCTGGCGACGGACAGCTTATTCGTGTGGGGGATGAGGTGATGGCGACATACCGCGCGGTTTAAAGCGTAGCAGTTGGGTGGCGACCGCCGTGCCCAGCAGGGTAATGATCATGCCCGCCATAACCTGCAGGCTAAGCGTTTCATCAAGTAGCCAGTAGCCCCATAGCAGCGCACTGATCGGTACTAAAAACGTAACGGTTGACGTAGCCGTTGCACCTGCGCTGGCTAACAGGCCGAAGTAGAGCAGGAAGGCCAGCGCTGTGCTGAGTACGGCAAGCGCCAGCGCATTGCTCCAGGCAAGCGTGCTGATCGGCTGGTCAGGCCAAAGCAGAATGCCGGGAATCAAAAGTACCAATGCCGACATGGCGCTGCTGCCCGCGGCCAGAACCCGGGGCGGCAAATGACTCAAGCGCGTTTTTGAGTAGTTGCCCGCAATGCCGTAGCAAAACGTTGCACCAATTACCGCCAGAATAAACCAGCCGTCACCGCCTATTCCGAAATCCAGACGGTTGGCGGAAAGAACGTAGACTCCAATCAACGCAAGCGCCAGCCCTAGATACTGTTGGCGTTGAACCGGCGTTGCAAAAAACAGCGCGCCTAGCAGGGCGGTAAAAATGGGCGTGGTGGCATTCAGTAATGAAGTGAAACCTGCTTCCAGGCGCATGGTCGCCAGGGCTAAAAGTGAAAAGGGTAGAACATGATTCACTATGCCCAGCAATAACAAAGGCCCTTTGTGCTGCCAGATTAACCGCAGGTAGTGCATGCTCAGCAGTAAAGGTATCAGCAATAGCGCGCCAACGCCCATGCGGACCAGTATCAAAGGAATAGCGCCAAACTCCGGCGATGCGACGCGCATGAAAATAAATGACAGCCCCCAAAGCGACGAGAGCACTGCCAGGCGTAGCGCATCAGCTGATGACATGGCGAATCCTTATAATGAGTAAAGGCTTGGCGTTCCCTTGCGGTCGCCATGAGTCGTTAACAAACCGTGCGGACATGTATAACCTGTTCGGCCCTGAGGTTATGGCAACGTTAGCCTGACAGCTCAGCATAAGGGGGTTCACGCGGCGGGGGAAGTGGCTAAAGGGATTCGGTTCGGCAGTGCGCCAAAAATCAGCTACGCTAAACAGGGTTGCCAGTTCGCTTTAGGCGAATGGCGCTTTTACCCGGCTGGTCAGGTAGTGGTTAGCCGGGGCTATCGTTATTTATGCACAAGGAGTTTTTCATGGATCGTAAAGCTAGCGCACGTTGGGAAGGTGGACTGAAGGATGGCAAAGGCACCGTTTCAACCGAAAGTGGCGTTCTCAATGCTAACTACTCCTTCAAAAAGCGTTTTGAAGATGAAAAAGGCACCAATCCGGAAGAGCTGATTGGAGCCGCTCATGCCAGCTGTTTTTCAATGGCGCTTTCCATGATTCTTGGCGATCAGGGATATACAGCAAACGCTATTGAAACCAGCGCGAGCGTTACCCTAAAGCAAGATTCTGAGGGCTTTAGCATTTCTAAAATTCATTTGGATGTCGTTGCTGATATCGACGGCGCCGATGAGGCAAGCTTTAAAGAAGCGGCAGAGAAAGCGAAAGCAAACTGCCCCGTGTCAAAAGTATTAAATGCTGACATTAGCATGACGGCCAAATTAAAAGGCTAATGCTTTTATATCAAAACGCCCTTCTTTAAAGAGGGGCG
>NZ_JBQTDC010000026.1:0-65053 GCF_052353045.1 Halomonas sp. AOP7-B1-5
ATAATCAGGGGCAATCTCGCCGTCGAAGCCGCGGGTCTTTAGGGCTTCCAGAAAGCGCAGGTAGTGGGTGCCTAAGCGTTTAAACGGGGCGGTACGAGAGTCCAGAGATGCAATCATAATCGTTCAAGCCGTCAGTGCCAGGGCATAAAAAAGAAAGAGCGCTACTTTACCGCAGCGTTTGTTAAGCTGCACCCTTGTGAGGAGTGCTTAGCTTAAGGCCTCTTTGACCAGCGCGGCAGAGCTAGCCGACATGGGCAGGCCAAGCGCTAGTTCATGTGCTTGCGGAGACATTTTGCGCCAGGTTTTTTGAATAATCCGCAGCATGTGGTCGTGCTCGACCTTGCGTGAAAAGTCGGCAAAGTAGTTCTCTAAAAATACCAGGCAGGCACAGTCTTCAAGAGCCTGTACGTCTGGATCACGGCCTAACCCTTTCTTGTTGATAATAGTAGCGATCCGCGCGGCATCTTCGGCAGAGTAGCCTGCTTCACTCATCAGCAGTGCGGTAGTCTCTCCAGCACGTATACCCTGGTCACGTCGCCAGGTTAAATACCCCACGCGGCCTTCAGGGTACTCTTCGCGCGTTACTTGCCAGCGTTGTAAGTGTTGGGCTCGCACAGAGATTTGCAGGCACTCCCCAGGGGATTGGGTAAGCGTGGTAAGCCATGCGCTCATGCGCTGTGCATAAAGCAGTTCGGCCGCCACCGACTCGCCATCAACGTTAACCGCTTGCGGGTCTTCGCTGTGGAGTTGATCCAACGCGTTTATTACCTGTTCAAGGCGATTAGTCATTGTGCGTTCCTTGGGCTAGTGAGTTTCTGCAACCTGGGCAGGTTGCAGAAACTCTTGGCTTGCTTTGTCGTGGTCTAGGTCTTGACTACGCCAGTTACGCTTTATTATCGGCATTATAGATATCAAGGTTCAATTCACCCTCGCTTTTGCCTACCAGGGTCGTGACCATAATGTCGCCCGCCACGTTCACACTGGTACGCGCCATATCGAGGATCCGATCAATACCCGCTACCACAGCAATCGCTTCAAGCGGCAGACCGATTTGCGCCATTACAATCGATAGCATAATCAGGCCCGCGCCGGGTACGCCGGCCGTGCCGATAGAGGCGAGGGTGCCGGTTGCCACAATCATGCCGTAGTCGACCAGGCTTAGCTCAATACCTAACATCTGGGCAATAAACAGGACGACGACGCCCTGATAAAGCGCCGTGCCGTCCATATTGATAGTCGCCCCGACGGGAAGCACAAAGCCGGAGACACCTTCAGAAACACCCAGGTTCTGTTGTGCGCAGCGAATCGATACGGGCAGCGAGCCTGCTGATGAGGCCGAGGAGAACGCCACCATCATGGCATCCAGGCTACCTTGAAGATAACGAGCCGGATTAAGCCTTCCCAGCAGGCTGATAAAGCCTGAATAAACCACCAGAACATGCAGCGCACTGGCGAGGTACACCACGCCAATTAGCTTGGCGAGGGGCAGAAGGATTTCTAACCCGTATTGGCCGGACACATGGGCGATAAGGCCAAAGACGCCAAAAGGCGCAAACGCCATAACAATACCGGTGAGTTTGTACATCGCTTCGGCAAAGCTATCGAACACAACGACCAGCGGCTCACCTTTCTTACCAATCAGGGTGAGCGAAATACCCAGGCCGATGGCAAACACGATAATCTGCAGAATATTGCCATTGGCCAGCGCATCAATAGGATTACGGGGAACCAGATCAATCAAAATAGACGCGAGTGTAGGCGCCTCGCTTGCATCGACACTGCCGTCAAAACTTATATTAACGCCCGCGCCGGGCTGAAGCAGAGTAGAGAGTAACAGGCCGATGCTGATCGCAAACGCTGTAGTGAGAAGATAAAGCCCAATAGTGCGCGCGCCGATGCGCCCCATTTTTTGCGGGTCGCGCATTGAGGTTATGCCCACGATCAGTGTGGAAAACACCAGGGGCACGATCAACATCATTATCGCATTGATGAAAATATCGCCCAGTGGTTTAAAGAGGCTGGCATTTTCACCCAGTAACGCGCCAGCCAATATCCCCAGTGCTAGGCCTGCGAGAATTTTTTTCCATAGGGCAATGCCTCGCCACCATCCGAATGCGCCTTGTGATGTGCTCACGGGCATATCCTCCTTGCTGTGCTTTAAAAGTTGATCGAAAAAGAAGCGCTGGATAACGATTCGGCGCGCACTTTACCACTTTTCACGCGAGGGGCGGGGATGTCGGTAGGCGGCGCTATAAGCAAAACGGATCGCAAAAGGGCTGAGATGCTCAAGCTTGAGCGCGAGGTAGGAAACCCCCATAGCCCCATGCCACGCTTTTGCCTACAATAGGTGGCTTTGATGCAGGCGTTTGGCGCCGTGTTTAACTGAATTCAGGCTAAGGGATAACTTATGCTCGATCCGAAACTGCTGCGCGGTGATCTGGACGCGGCTGCGCAACAACTAGCTCGTCGCGGCTTCATGCTGGATAAAGAGGGACTGCAGTCGCTGGAGTCGCGCCGCCGTGAATTGCAAACCCAGACCGAGCAGTTGCAGAGCGAGCGCAACACGCGTTCCAAAGCCATTGGCAAGGCCAAAGCGAATGGGGAAGATATCCAGCCGCTGTTAGATAGCGTGAGCGACCTGGGCGAACGTTTGGATAGCGCAAAACGCGAGCTTGCTGAGGTGCAGGCCGAGTGGGACGATGCCGTCAGCGGAATTCCTAACCTGCCCCATGAAAGCGTGCCGCAAGGCAAAAACGAAGATGATAACGTAGAGCTACACCGCTGGGGCACGCCCCGCGCGTTTGATTTTGAAGTGCTCGACCACGTTGATCTGGGCAAGAAATCCGGGTACCTGGATTTTGAGTTGGCGGCTAAGTTAACCGGTGCGCGATTCGCCGTAATGCGTGGGCCGATTGCCCGGCTGCACCGTGCACTGGCTCAGTTTATGTTGGATACCCAAACCGAGCAGCACGGTTATGAAGAGTGCTACGTGCCGTATATGGTCAACAGCGACTCGCTGATGGCAACTGGTCAGTTGCCTAAGTTTGGCGAAGATCTGTTTAAGCTTGATGATGAGCGCGAGTACTACCTGATTCCCACGTCAGAAGTGCCGCTCACCAATTTTGTACGCGATGAAATTGTCGATCAGGCGGCGTTACCGATGAAGCTCACCGCGCACACACCATGTTTTCGCAGCGAAGCCGGTTCGCACGGACGCGATACTCGCGGCATGATTCGCCAGCATCAGTTTGATAAAGTGGAAATGGTGCAAATCGTTGAACCTGAGAAGAGCTACGCGGCCCTTGAAGAAATGCGTGGTCACGCTGAGGCGATTTTGCAGGCTTTGGAGCTTCCGTATCGGGTCGTTACCCTATGCACCGGTGATATGGGCTTTGGCGCAGCGAAAACCTACGATCTGGAAGTTTGGCTGCCTAGCCAGGAAACCTATCGGGAAATTTCATCGGTTTCTAACTGCGAGGACTTTCAGGCGCGGCGCATGCAGGCGCGTTTTCGCGATCCGGAGTTGAAAAAGCCTCAGCTTCTGCATACGTTGAATGGTTCAGGCTTGGCTGTAGGCCGCTGCCTGCTGGCCGTTCTTGAAAACCACCAGCAGGCGGATGGCTCGGTGATTATTCCTGAGCCGCTACGTCCGTATCTGCGTGGTCAGGAGCGTCTGGCCCTTTAAGGGTCCACTCCACGTTTACCCCGGCATCAATACGAATGGTGCCGGGGCTGTAGTCGCTTTGCGCACCGCTACTGGCGGCGTCGCTTTCAGCACGCATCGCCATCATGCGGGGCTGAAAAATCGGCGACTGTGTCTCTTCAATACGCTGAACATGACCCAGCTCGGCTTCCAGAGTACTCGCCATCAGGTCAGCTTTGTGGCGGGCCTTATCAAGCGCTTTTACCAGGGCTTCATCGGTCGCTGCGTCTCTATCCTGCAAATCGAACTGCACGCCGTCTAACGCGTTAACGCCTACTCCGATAAGCGCGTTGAGGACTTCACCCAGTTGATCAAGGTCGGTTAGCTCTACGCTGAACGGACGCTCAAGACGCGTGCGCTGGAGCATTTCCTGATCACCGTTCTCGCTGCGCGGTGCCGCCACATGGTCAGGGTAAACATTTAAAGAACCCGCATTAATCGCATGCCGCTCAATACCTAATGCTTCGATGGCAGAGATCAGTTCACTGGCACGGCTTTCAAGGCGCTCACGAGCTTCACCTAGCGCTTCGCTGTCAGTATCTTCCATTGACGAGACGGCGGGCGTGTTTTCCCACAGTCTGGCGGTGAGCGTAGCTTGGTCTGGTTCAACTTCGACCCAGGACTGGGCCTGGACGCTCAGGCTTGGTGGAGTGGGTGGCGCGGCAAAGGCAAGCGGTGTGCTGAGTAACGCCAACAGCGCGCCACTTAATAGGCCATAGCGAAAACGCGGTAAACGTGCCGGTGTTGGGTTCATGGAATTTCCTTAATGAATAGCAAAGTAGAGTGGTGTCGTCACAGTGTAGACGTTGCTTGGAATAGTAGGAGAAGCGAAAGTTCCTGTTTAAAGAGGTGACGTAAAACAGTTGCTTATTACTTGCACGGTTTGTGCAATGTCCTGATTGCAGCCATTATGTACGGATAACTAGCTAAGGATGAAGCTATGCCACAATTGTCGGATGAGGATTACCGAAGTATTCCCTTGCATGCCACATTGGCGCTTGCCGCGCTGGTGATCATTATTGCGGGAATGAAAATGGGCGCGGATCTTTTAGTGCCTTTACTGCTGGCGGTGTTTATCGCCGTGGTGTGCACCTCTCCCGTGCAGTGGCTGCATCGTTGGGGCCTGAGCATGCGGATGTCAGCCTTTTTAACCCTACTGGTTTTATTGGTCTTTCTATCGCTGATTGGCGTGCTGGTGGTGAATAGCTTCAGCACCTTTGTGGCAGCGCTGCCTGATATAGAAGAGCGGCTATACGAACACTATTGGGATTTGCTCAACACCCTGGCAATGCATGGCTTTGCGGTTGACCCTGATCAGCTTAGCGCCGTTTTTCAAATGGACGAAGAAGGCTCGTGGATAGCTACCCTGCTGGGCGAACTGGGCAACTTGATCATGCAAAGCATCATTGTAGGGCTGCTGGTCATTTTCATGTTGTTTGAGACGCTTAATTTTCGCCAAAAAGTTTCCCGGGCCCTTGAGAACCCGGCGCCCAGCTTAAAACGTTTTAGCGAGTTTAGTTTAACGCTAAAGCGTTACCTGGCGGTAAAGACGGTCATCAGCCTGGCGACCGGGGTGTTGGTATGGCTCTCCTGCCTTATCGTCGGGGTTGATTTCCCTTTGCTGTGGGGTGTGTTGGCATTTGGACTTAACTTCATTCCCAATATCGGCTCGGCACTGGCGGCGATTCCACCGGTTCTGCTCTTGCTGGTTGCCCAAGATGGCGGGGTATTTCAGGCGCTGTTGCTGGCCTCCGCCTATTTGGTCATTAATTTTGTATTGGGAAATCTGATTGAGCCACGCGTCATGGGTCAAGCGCTGGGGCTTTCAACGTTTGTGGCGTTTCTGTCACTGGTGGTATGGGGGTGGATTTTTGGTGCGGCGGGGATGCTGCTTTCGGTGGTATTGACCATGACGCTCAAGATTGCCCTGGATAGCCATCCGCAGACACGCTGGATTGCGCACTTTCTAGGTCCAGGAAAGCATCGTACCGGCCGCTATCTGAGCCAGCGGGATGCAGGTCGTGCGCCTTGGAAACGTAAAAATAATGATCAGCACGAAGAACATCTGAAAGAAGGGGAGAGCTAGATAAAGGCGGGGCAGCTAATTCAAGAAAGGAAGCCTGGTCAAGCAAGGCTCGTGCATAGCCACCGCCGGTGATAACGGCGGTGGCTAATTTCATCAAGCGTTCTGGTCGATGAATTGCGTTAGTTGAGACTTGGATTGAGCGCCAACCAGCGAAGCGACTTTAGTGCCAGACTTGAACAGCATAACGGTGGGAACACCGCGCACGCCTTGCTCAGCGGCAATTTCCGGCGCATCGTCAACGTTGACACTGACAACCTTTAAGTTGTCGCCAAGCTCAGCAGCTACTTCATCTACAACCGGTGCCATAACTTTACATGGGCCACACCAGGGCGCCCAGAATTTAAGCAGGACAGGCTGTTCGGCATTGAGGACTTCTTGCTCAAAGTTGGCATTGGTGACATCAACATTATTAGCCATTTGCTTCTCCCGTTTGCGTTGCTCTTTCAGTTTCGTTGCCTCAAATGGAGCAACGGTCATTACGCGATAACCTGCTCACTTTTATCGCGCCAAGTCGGCAAATGGTAGCGGGCGTGGCGATTGCTGGCAAATATACTCGACTGATTTGTTAGTAATGTAAGAAATTAATAGATGCTAATAGACGCTTTCTTTTATAATATAAGTGAATTATAAGATTTTTTTTTATTCTAAATAGTGCTTTATGGCGAGCGGGAGAGGCGGTATCTGCGTAAGAAAACCTGCCTGCGATCGGTATAGAAAATGAGGTGACGATATGAAGCTACAACAACTTCGTTATATTTGGGAAGTTAACCGACATAATTTAAATGTTTCGGCCACCGCACAAAGCTTGTTTACCTCGCAGCCCGGTATTTCAAAGCAGATACGGTTGCTAGAGGATGAGCTCGGTGTGGAGATTTTTGCGCGTAGCGGAAAGCACTTAACCCGTGTAACGCCCGCGGGCCAATCGATCATTGATCTGGCGGGGCAGGTGCTTAAGCTCGCTGAAAATATTAAGCAGGTAGCCCAGGAGCATAGTGATGAGCGCCGCGGCAGTTTATCAATTGCCACGACCCATACTCAGGCACGCTATGCGTTACCGCCTATTATCAGTGAATTTACGCTGAAGTACCCGGAAGTTGCCTTGCATATGCAGCAGGGTACACCCAAGCAGATTGCCCAGATGGTGAGTGAGGGGCAGGCGGATTTCGCAATTGCCACCGAATCCTTGGAGCTATTTACGGATCTGGTGCTCTTGCCTTGCTACCGCTGGAACCGCTGCGCCCTGGTACCTAAAGATCATCCGCTCGCCTCTCTGAACGGACCTTTAACTCTGGAAGCATTGGCCGCGCATCCGCTAGTGACGTACGTGTTTGGTTTTACCGGTCGCTCGCAGCTTGATGATGCCTTCAAAGCGCAAGGGCTAACGCCCAACGTGGTGCTTACCGCCGCCGACGCCGACGTGATTAAAACCTACGTACGCCTCGGGATGGGCGTGGGCATCGTGGCGCATATGGCCGTCGACGATACGCTGGACGAGGATCTGGTTGCCTTGGACGCCAGTCATCTGTTTGCCAGCTCTACAACCAAGATCGGCATTCGACGGGGCACCTTTATGCGCGGCTATATGTACGACTTCCTAGCGCGATTTGCACCGCACCTTACCCGTGATCGGGTCGATGAAGCGTTAATCGCTGGGCCGCGTTTTGAGCAGTCACTGTTTGAAGGGATCGACCTCCCTGAGCACTGATTTATTGAATAAGCCCGATGAGTTAAAAGCTCACTTAGCCAGCGGCGCTTGCGTCTGCTCAATGGCCACAGACAGCCGATAGCTAAGTGAGCGGCTTATTCAGTGCTTAAATTAGCCGCTATAGCCTAGTGCTGAAGATTCGTAATGCAAATCAGTACTGCAACTTAGTATTAAAGCTCAGCATGAAGATTAGTGCTGTAAATGCAGCCCGCACTCGCGCTTCTCTTCCACTTTGGTGGGGTCAAAGTAATCAAAGTTATTGGGAAGATCGTGGGCTTGCAGGTATTGGTACATCTCTTTGGCCGACCAGTGAAGCAGCGGGGCCACCTTCACCAGACCATCGCTATTGCGGCTAATCGGTTGCATCTTGGCGCGCTCGGGCGTGTCTTCTGCACGTAGTGCCGTAAACCATATATCGGGGCGCATTTCACTCAACGCACGCTCAAAAGGTTCGATTTTGACCTCTTGAGTAAAGGCCGCGTGGCGCGGGTCATCAATGCCAGGCATAGGGCCTTCCAACGCTTCGCGGTGGGCCCGAGTGCGTTGGGGCAGAAAATTCACCATGTTCAGGTTCAGGCGCTTAATTACTGCGTCGGCAAACTGATACGTAGCTTCGGTGTTATAGCCACTGTCCATCCACACAATCGGCATATCTGGGCGCACTTGAGTCACCATATGCAGAATAACCGCTTCAAACGGGCGAAAGTTGGTCGTGCAAATGGGGCGTTTACCTTGGGCCAGCGCCCACTCAATAAGGGCTTGTGGATTGTTGCCGAAGTCGCGGTTGATCGCTTCAAGCGATGAAGTCATGTCGCCTCCTTGTCATGTTGATGAACCATGCTGTTAGGCTATCAAACTGCAAGCATATTCCCCCAATACCGTTTGGTTTGGCTTTTATATTCCTTTTTGATTTAAAAAAGCCCTATGGCTTAGGTTAATGACTTTATGAGGTGGCGGATTTTATCTAGTGTCTCGACATACTCTTCATCCAGTGTTGAGTCAGCCACCAGGCCGCCGCCGCCCCACACGTGTAGTGTTCCGGCATCAGCCACTAAGGTGCGAATGGTAATAGAGGTGTCCATGCTGCCACGTATATCAACGTATCCCATGCTTCCGCAGTACACGCTGCGCTGACACGGCTCAAGCTCGGCGATAATTTGCATGGCGCGCACTTTCGGCGCGCCGGTAATCGAACCGCCGGGAAAAGCCGCCGCCAGTAAGGCAAGCGGTGAGGCGCCGGGCGCTAGCTGCCCACGCACTACGCTCACCAGATGATGTACATTAGGGTAGCTTTCTAACTTGCACAGCTGGGGAACATTAATGCTGCCCGGCATGCATACGCGGCCTAGATCATTGCGCAGTAAATCAACGATCATCACATTTTCAGCGCGATCTTTAAGGCTGCTCGTTAGCGCATTTGCCAGGGCAAGATCCTCATCGACCGTTGCGCCGCGCGGCCGGGTTCCTTTTATAGGACGAGCTTCGACCGCTCCATTTTTACTTTGAATAAAGCGTTCAGGTGAAAGGGAAAGGACGGCCTGTTGGCCCCAAGCCATGAAGCCCGAGAACGGTGTGGGCGTGGCTTTGCGTAAACGCAAATAGGCCTGCCATTCATCGCCCTGATAAGTGGCAGAAAATCGCTGGGCAAGATTAATCTGATAGCAGTCGCCCGCCAGAATGTAGCGCTGAACGGCTTTAAAGCGCTCAGCGTAATCGCTGTAGCTCAACCCTGCTTGAAAGGGGGCAGTTAAGGTAAATGGAGCCCGTTTGGGCGGTTCCTGGCTTAACCACTCTACTACCTGATCTCGGCGCTGCGGGGTGGCTATTAGCCAAGCCTGCTGAGCCACGTGATCAAGAGTAATGCACCAATCATAAAGGCCCAGACGCGCCTGAGGAAGGTCGGTAATCCTGGGTTGGTAGTGGGTTGCCTGTGAACGCCCCAAGTCATAGCCCCAGTAGCCGATCAGTCCGCCCATAAAGGGCAGCTCGTTGTGTATAGCGCTTTGATTCGCCTGAGTGGCCTGGGAGGGCAACTTGTTTAACAGCCACTGCTGGTGGGTAAAGCAATCGCCGGAGGGCAGGTTCGTTATATCAAGCTGATCGCTCGCCAGTACCGACTTTCCCCTAGCGTCTATTTCTAGCGTCGCTAAGGGGTCGCTACTCAGAATATCGTAGCGGCCCTGAGCAACGGGGCGACCACTATCCAAAAGTACCGCACCTGGACGCTGGCGAAGCGCATCAAACAGCGCTAGCGGGTCAGAAGAGTAGGGCAGCGTAAAAATCGACAATGCCGTGGTCATGTAGCAAGCGCCTCGCCGGTAAAAGGCTGCTTATATTAAAGGGCGTTGAACACCGACACCAGAGGTGTCCTTGGCAAACTTCTCACGGGTACCGCTAGATTGTTGACACTGATGGATGCGATAGACTTTTTGCGTACAACCAAAGATGCATTAAATCGCCAGTATTCTATGGTTGACGCTAGTCAGGCGCACAGCTAAAGTTTGGATACTTTTTCTAATTGTCGACAATTACCCATGAGCTCACCCATTAGTGCCCCTTATTCTGTTGATTCGCCGCTTGAAATGGCACCGCCTGAAGTGCGAACGCTAGCCGAACGGGTATTTCATCAGTTGCAGAGCGATATTGTGCGTGGCGTTTTGGCACCGGGGAGCAAAATTACCGAACCGGGGCTTTCGAAAACCTACGGTATTTCTCGCGGCCCGCTACGTGAAGCGATGCGACGTTTAGAGTCCCACCGGCTAATTGAGCGTGTACCGCACGTTGGCGCGCGCGTAGTTAAGCTATCAATGAAAGAGTTAATTGAGTTGTTTGACGTCCGTGAAGCGTTGGAAAGCATGGCGGCAAGGTTGGCCGCGGAACATATGTCTGCAGAAGAAATACAGGGCCTGCGCGATGTGCTGGCCCTGCATGAAGGTCAGGCCGATTTAAAACGCGGCGAGGCTTACTATCAGCGTGAAGGCGATCTCGATTTTCATTATCGCATTGTGCAAGGCAGCCATAACAAGATGTTGATGAGTCTGCTGTGTAACGACCTTTATTATCTAGTCCGCCTTTACCGCACGCAGTTTAGTGCCAGCGGTACGCGCCCCCAGCGCGCCTTTGTTGAGCACCATCGGATCGTGGATGCGATTGAGGCGGGTGATGCCGAGCTTGCCGAGCTATTGATGCGTCGCCACGTCAGTGCTTCGCGTGCCAACGTTGCTGACCGCTATGCCGCGATTCTCAAACAGCAATCTTCGGAATCATCAGATTTATCATCAGAGCCTGCTGAGTCATCCGGCATGCCATCCACTACCTGTCAGGAGTAAACGCTAATGTCGACCCGCACCCCCGGCGCCCGTTTTAAAGCCGCCCTGGAAGCTAATCGTCCGCTTGCCATACTGGGTACTATCAATGCTTACACAGCAATGATGGCAGAACGTGTGGGCCACCAGGCGATCTATCTTTCCGGCGGCGGGGTCGCAAATGCCTCCTTCGGCCTGCCTGATCTAGGCATGACCACCATGAACGATGTGGTGGAGGATGCGCACCGGATTTGTGGTGCCACCGACTTGCCGCTGCTGGTGGATATCGATACTGGATGGGGTGGGGCGTTTAATATTTCGCGTGCTGTCAAAGAGATGCAGCGTGCTGGTGTTGCAGCCGTTCATCTAGAAGACCAGGTTGCGCAAAAGCGCTGCGGCCACCGGCCCAATAAAGCGATCGTTTCCCAAGACGAGATGGTTGATCGTATCAAAGCCGCCGCAGATGCTCGCTTGGATCCTGACTTTTACCTGATTGCCCGCACCGATGCGTTTCAGAAAGAGGGGCTTGATGCCGCTATTGAGCGCGCCAATGCATGTGTCGACGCGGGGGCTGATGCCATCTTTGCCGAGGCCGTGCATACCCTTGCAGATTATCAGGCGTTTTGTGATCGAGTCGATGCGCCCATTTTGGCCAATATTACCGAGTTTGGCGCAACGCCACTGTTCACTCAGGCAGAGCTTGGCGATGTCGGCTGCCGCATGGTGCTTTACCCGCTCTCCGCGTTTAGGGCCATGAATGCAGCAGCGCTAAACGTTTACCAGAGCATACTGGATAACGGCCATCAAAAAGACGTGGTCAGTACCATGCAAACACGCGATGAACTTTACGATTTTCTTAACTACCACGACTTCGAGCAGAAACTGGACGCTTTGTTTGCCGAGCGAGGCAGCGACCAGTAACCAAACTGCTATTTGATTACAGACGTTAATACATACTTAAAATAAAAGTAGCGACAGGAGACACACCATGGCTGATAAACCCGTGACAGGTGCAGGACTGCGTGGCCAAAGCGCCGGTACCACCGCGCTATGTACAGTAGGTAAAACCGGTTCAGGTTTGACTTACCGTGGATTTGATATCAAAGAGCTTGCCGAAAAGGCTAAATTTGAAGAAGTCGCCTACCTGCTCTTAAAAGGAAAGCTGCCCAATCAGTCAGAGCTGGATCATTACATCCGCAAGCTAAAAAGCCTGCGTGGGCTGCCTGAGGCACTCAAAACTGTGCTGGAGCAGATCCCTAAAGACGCCCACCCGATGGATGTCATGCGGACTGGCACGTCCATGCTGGGCAATCTTGAAACCGAAGAGAGTTTTGACGAGCAGCAGGACGTTGCCGATCGTCTTTTGGCCGTCTTGCCGTCGATTATCTGCTACTGGTACCGTTTCTCTCACGACGGCGTGCGTATCGATACTCAAACCGACGATAACTCGGTAGGTGGTCATTTCCTTAACATGCTGCGCGGCGAGCCGGCCTCCGAACTGCATGCACGGGTCATGAACGTTTCGCTTATTCTGTATGCCGAGCATGAGTTTAACGCCTCTACCTTTACCGCCCGGGTGTGTGCCTCCACGCTTTCTGATATGCATTCGTGCGTTACCGGGGCTATCGGCTCTTTGCGCGGGCCATTGCATGGTGGCGCGAACGAAGCGGCAATGGCGATGATCGAGGATTGGCAATCGCCTGAAGAAGCCGAGAGCAAGATCATGGGTATGCTTGAGCGCAAAGACAAAATCATGGGCTTTGGCCACGCGATCTATCGCGAGTCTGATCCGCGTAATGAGATTATCAAGCACTGGTCTAAAAAGCTGGCCGACGATGTAGGCGATACGGTGCTTTATCCCGTATCTGAAAAGGTCGAAGAAGTGATGTGGCGCGAGAAAAAGCTGTTCTGCAACGCAGACTTTTTCCATGCCAGCGCCTATTACTTTATGGATATCCCCACCAAGCTGTTCACGCCGATTTTCGTAATGTCTCGGCTCACCGGGTGGGCTGCCCATGTGTTTGAGCAGCGGGCCAATAATCGGATTATCCGTCCCAGCGCCGACTACATCGGTCCTGAAAAAAGCGAATGGGTCCCCATTGAGGCGCGTGATTAATCAGCGTGCAGCCCGGCAGCTTGCGTGCCGGGCGTTTTTTTAGCTCCCTTTTCATGAGTTTGCTTGCTATGAATAGCCAATATCGTCAACCACTGCCAGGCACCGAGCTTGATTACTTTAATGCGCGCCAAGCCGTTGAGGATATTCAGCCAGGGGCCTACGCCACACTCCCTTACACGTCACGCGTGCTGGCAGAGCAATTGGTACGCCGCTGTGATCCTGCGCTGCTGACGGACGCGCTTAAGCAGCTTATCGAGCGCCGGCGCGATCTTGATTTTCCGTGGTACCCGGCACGCGTGGTATGCCACGATATTCTAGGCCAGACGGCACTGGTTGATTTGGCCGGGCTGCGCGATGCCATCGCCGAAAAGGGCGGTGACCCGGCCAAGGTTAACCCCGTTGTGCCCACTCAGCTGATTGTCGATCATTCGTTGGCAGTAGAGCATCCGGGCTTTGAAGAGGGGGCCTTTGAGAAAAACCGCGCCATTGAAGACCGGCGCAATGATGACCGCTTCCACTTTATTAACTGGACCAAAACGGCTTTTGAAAACGTTGATGTTATCCCGCCTGGCAATGGCATCATGCACCAGATCAATCTGGAGAAAATGTCGCCGGTAGTGCAGAACCGGGACGGCATTGCTTATCCTGATACCTGCGTGGGCACCGATAGCCATACCCCCATGGTGGACGCGCTCGGGGTTATTTCAGTCGGCGTGGGTGGCCTGGAGGCTGAGAGCGTCATGCTTGGGCGCGCTTCCATGATGCGCTTGCCGGATATCGTCGGTGTAGAGCTGACCGGCAAGCTGCAGCCGGGTATCACGGGTACCGATATGGTGCTGGCGATCACCGAGTTTCTGCGTAAAGAGCGCGTGGTCGGTGCCTATCTGGAGTTTTATGGCGAAGGCGCCGATGCGCTGACGGTCGGCGATCGTGCCACGATTTCAAACATGACGCCCGAGTACGGTGCCACGGCGGCGATGTTTTATATCGATAGCCAAACCATCGATTACCTGAAGCTCACCGGTCGTGAAGATGAGCAGGTGGCGCTGGTCGAAACCTATGCCAAGCACACCGGCCTCTGGGCCAACAGCCTGACGCAGGTTGAGTATGAGCGGGTGCTGAGCTTTGATCTTTCATCGGTTGCGCGGACGTTGGCAGGGCCTTCCAACCCACATGCGCACCTGCCGACCTCCGAGCTGGCTCAGCGCGGAATTGCGGTAGGGCTTGAGGCTGCTCGCGAAGAAGAGAAAGCCGGTAAAATGCCTGATGGTGCGGTTATTATCGCCGCCATCACGAGCTGCACCAATACCTCTAACCCGCGTAATATGGTGGCGGCTGGGTTAATTGCGCGCAACGCCAACCGGCTCGGCCTGTTGCGTAAACCCTGGGTAAAGTCATCCCTGGCGCCCGGTTCGAAAACGGTCAAGATGTACCTGGAAGAAGCCGGCTTGATGAATGAGCTGGAGAACCTGGGATTTGGCGTAGTGGCCTATGCCTGCACCACCTGTAACGGCATGTCTGGCGCGCTGGACCCTGTTATTCAGCAGGAAATCATTGACCGAGACCTTTACGCCACGGCGGTGCTTTCCGGTAACCGCAACTTTGACGGGCGGATTCACCCCTATGCCCAGCAGGCCTTTTTGGCTTCGCCGCCTTTAGTGGTTGCTTACGCCATTGCAGGCACTATCCGCTTTGATATTGAAAAAGACGTGCTGGGCATCGACCAGGCGGGAAATCCCGTTACCTTGAAAGATATCTGGCCAGCGGATGAAGAGATCGACGCCATTGTAAAAGCATCGGTGAAGCCCGAGCAGTTCCGCCAGACCTATATCCCCATGTTCGATATTGATAAAAGCGCGCGTGCTCAGGTTAATCCGCTATACGACTGGCGCCCCCAGAGTACCTACATTCGTCGCCCACCTTACTGGGAGGGCAATATGGCGAAAGAGCGTACCTTGAAAGGCATGCGGCCGCTGGCAATCTTGCCGGACAATATCACCACCGATCACCTATCGCCTTCCAACGCCATTCAGCTTAATAGCGCGGCGGGTGAGTACCTGGCGAAAATGGGCCTGCCGGAGGAGGACTTCAACTCCTACGCGACTCACCGCGGGGACCATCTCACCGCTCAGCGCGCGACCTTCGCCAATCCCAAGCTGTTTAACGAAATGGTTCGCGATGCCGATGGCAATGTAAAACAGGGGTCTCTGGCACGGGTCGAGCCTGAAGGTGAAGTGACCCGCATGTGGGAAGCTATCGAAACCTACATGGCGCGTAAGCAGCCGCTGATCATTATTGCTGGCGCCGATTATGGTCAGGGGTCCTCGCGGGACTGGGCTGCCAAAGGCGTGGCGCTTGCTGGTGTGGAAGCCATTGCGGCGGAAGGTTTTGAGCGCATTCATCGCACTAACTTGATTGGCATGGGCGTAATGCCGCTGGAGTTTGAGCCGGGAACCAAGCGCACGACACTAGGCCTGGATGGCACCGAAACCTTTGATGTTGAGGGGGCTGTCTCGCCGGGCGCGATGCTGACGCTGGTGATCCATCGCCAAAGCGGGGGCAGTGAGCGCGTAGCGGTCAAGTGCCGCCTGGATACCGCTGAGGAAGTATCAATTTACGCCGCCGGTGGTGTGCTGCAGCGCTTTGCCCAGGACTTTCTCGAGTCAACGGCTGCCTAAGTGCCGGGTTATTTTTTGGAGTAAACAGGATGACCGATGTAGCCAACGTACGCCATGTGCCGCAAATAAAAATTCCCGCTACCTATATGCGTGGCGGCACCAGCAAAGGCGTGTTTTTTAAATTAAGCGATTTACCCCAGGCCGCTCAGATGCCGGGCGAGGCGCGAGACAAGCTGCTGCTGCGTGTGATTGGAAGCCCCGACCCTTACGAAAAACAGATTGACGGTATGGGCGGCGCGACCTCAAGCACCAGTAAAACGGTCATTCTTTCCAAAAGCCACTCGCCTGATCACGATGTGGACTATGTGTTTGGCCAAGTGTCTATCGATAAGCCCTACGTGGATTGGAGCGGCAACTGCGGCAATCTTTCGGCGGCGGTGGGCCCATTTGCCATAGCGAATGGCTTGGTTGATCCGGCACGCGTGCCTGAAAACGGTGTGGTCGAGGTGAGAATCTGGCAGGTAAATATCCAGAAAACCATCGTATCGCAGGTGCCTATCGTGAATGGGGAGGTTCAGGAGACTGGTGATTTCGAGCTGGATGGCGTGACCTTTCCCGCCGCCGAAATTCCTGTGGCCTTTATGGACCCGGCTGACGGCGAGGGGGCGATTTTCCCCACCGGCAACCTGATGGATGACCTCGATGTGCCGGGCGTGGGTATTCTGAAAGCTACCCTTATCAATGCTGGTATCCCCACGGTATTTATTAATGCCGCCGATATTGGTTATCGCGGTACCGAGCTACAGGAAGCCATCAATGGCGACAGCCAAGCACTAAGCATGTTTGAGACGATTCGTGCCCATGGCGCTGTGCGTATGGGGCTGATCAGTGATATCAGCGAAGCCGCCAGCCGCCAGCATACGCCCAAGGTAGCGTTTGTTGGGCCGCCGGTTGATTACGTCGCATCGAGCGGTCAGGCCGTTAACGCTGACGATATCGATCTGGTGGTGCGGGCGCTTTCCATGGGGAAATTGCATCACGCCATGATGGGCACCGCCGCCGTAGCCATTGCCGCCGCCGCGGCCATTGAAGGTACGCTGGTTAACTTGGCGGCCGGGGGCGGTAAGCGTCAGTCCGTCACGTTTGGCCACCCTTCGGGCAGCTTGCGCGTGGGCGCTGAGGCCAATCTGATTGACGGGCGTTGGCAGATTGATCAGGCCATCATGAGCCGCAGCGCACGTATACTGATGGAAGGTACGGTACGCGTGCCGGGCGATAGCTTTTAACTCAATGCATTCGGGAGGCGACTCCATGAACGTCACAGCAGAGATAAACGAGCGGCCAGAATACGATGATGAGCTACAGCTAATCGCTGACTATGTGCTGAGCTTTGATACGCCCTCGCAGGCGGCACTGTCCACGGCCCGCTACTGCCTGATGGATACGCTGGGCTGCGGACTTCTAGCCCTGCGTTTTCCAGAATGCACCAAACATCTCGGCCCGCTGGTGGAAGGCACCCAGGTGCCATTTGGGTCGCGTGTGCCGGGCACTTCACTACGCCTTGACCCGGTAAAAGCCGCCTGGGATATCGGCGCAACTGTCCGCTGGCTGGATTATAACGATACCTGGCTTGCCGCCGAATGGGGGCACCCTTCTGACAACCTGGGCGGTATTTTGGCGGTTGCCGATCATCTGTCGCAAAAGCGGGTTGCCCAAGGGGACGTCCCTCTGACGATGCGTGAGGTGTTGAACGCCATGATCATGGCGCATGAAATTCAGGGGGTGCTGGCCCTGGAAAACAGCTTCAACCGGGTGGGGCTGGATCATGTGCTGTTGGTGAAAGTGGCTTCAACGGCGGTAGTTGCCAAGCTAATGGGCGCCACGCGTGAGCAGCTTTTGGCCGCGCTTTCCCATGCGTGGGTAGACGGACAGAGCCTGCGCACCTACCGGCATGCGCCGAATGCCGGGTCGCGAAAAAGCTGGGCGGCTGGCGATGCTACTTCCCGGGCCGTTCGCCTGGCGGACATGGCGTTACGCGGTGAGATGGGCATCCCCAGCGCGCTCAGCGCACCGCAATGGGGGTTTTACGATGTATCCTTTAGCCATAGCAATAAAGACCTGAGCCTTAAACCTGAAGCAGAGCGGCGCCTGCGTTTTCAGCGTGAGTTTGGGTGCTATGTGATGGAAAACATTTTATTCAAAATCGCTTTCCCGGCCGAGTTCCATGCCCAAACCGCCTGCGAGGCGGCCGTACTTCTGCACGCTCAGGTAAAAGAGCGCTTAGCTGATATTGAGCGCATCGTGATTACCACACATGACTCGGCGCTTCGGATAATTTCCAAAACCGGAGCGTTGGCTAACCCCGCTGACCGCGATCACTGCCTGCAGTATATGACGGCCGTGCCGCTTATTTTCGGTACGCTAACCGCCGAACACTATGAAGACAGCTTTCATGCGGCTCATCCGCTAATTGATGTACTGCGCGACAAAATGGTGGTCGAGGAGGATAGCGACTATTCAGCGGCTTACCACGACCCGCAAAAGCGCTCTATCGCGAATGCCGTACAGGTATTTTTCAGTGATGGCAGCGCCACCGACAAGGTCGCAGTGGAGTATCCGATAGGGCATCAGCGCCGTCGTGAAGAAGGAATGCCACTCTTGGTCGAGAAATTTGAGCGGCATTTAGCCACACGATTCCCAGCCTCTCTCTGCGAAAAAATCAGTCGTCTGTGTGACGATCAGGAGGCGCTTGAAGCGACGTCGGTGGATCGGTTTATGACACTTTGGATGATTTAAAGCGCCACGTGGCGGATGATCCATCATAAAAAAACACCCGGTGCGGCTAAGCGCTACCGGGCTGTTCTGGTCACTCGGATTTATTATTCGTCTAAAGTGATTTGGTCACGCATTCGGTCTACTGTGGCTTCACCGAGGCCGCTAACCCGGGTGAGGTCATCAATACTTTCAAACTCACCGTTCGCCTCACGCTCTTTAATGATTGCTTCGGCCCTGCTTGGGCCAATGCCGGGAAGCTCTGCGAGCAGTTCGGCATTAGCGGAATTAACGTTAATGGGCGCGACTGACTGAGCCAGTGCTGTACCCGCGAAACTTAAACTCAGGCTAAGTGCTGCGGCGGTTAACAGGCTTTTCAGTGTCATATTCATTAAGTGAAATGTCCCTTGATTTATATAAGATGTATAGCAAAGCCGAACATTGTTTTTAGCGATGTTTTAGCGATGCGCCTTCACTAACCTATCGCGTTAAGGGGGTGTCTTGATGTAAGCAATGTACGACACTGTTTGTAAGATTTTGACTAGCCTAAATGTAGTAAATAGCTTACAAGCAGCGTTTGTGTGGCTGGTATAATGTAAGAAAATGAGTCTGGAGTAATGTTGTGTCTGAGTCCCCGTTGATTATCGCGCTTGATTATCCCTCCCTGGATGCCGCCCTTTGTATGGCCGACCAGCTTGATCCCAAGCGGTGCCGCTTGAAAGTCGGCAAAGAACTATTCACCCGCAGCGGCCCGGCGGTACTTGAGGCGCTGCATGGGCGTGGCTTCGACGTGTTTCTGGATCTTAAATTTCACGATATTCCCAATACCGTGGCGGGTGCGGTTCAGGCCGCGGCAGAGCAGGGTGTCTGGATGGTTAACGTGCATGCCAGCGGCGGTCGGAAAATGATGGAGGCCGCGGCAGAACGGCTTACTCAGCATGGTTTAAAAACCCATCTTATTGCGGTGACCGTGTTGACCAGCCAGCAAGAGAGTGATTTACAGGAGATCGGCTTATGCGGTTCACCGGCAGCGCAGGTTGAGCGATTGGCGCGTTTGACACAGCAAAGTGGTTTGCAGGGAGTAGTGTGCTCAGCACAGGAGGCTTCGCGCCTGAAGGAGCTTTGCGGGGAATCATTTTTGAAAGTCACGCCAGGCATTCGGCCAAGCTTTGCCGCAGTCAACGATCAGCAGCGCATCATGACGCCCAGTGAAGCCATGCAGGCAGGCAGCACGCACTTAGTTATTGGACGTCCAGTCACCCAGGCATCTGACCCAATGGCAGCCCTGGCGGCTATAGAAGCCGAGCTTCAGTAGCCCTTACTCGCCTTCAACACCGGTAATCGGCTTGATAGTGCCCCAGCGACGGCAGCTGGGGCACTGCCAGGAAAGCGCGTCGCTGGCAAAGCCACAGCGCCTGCATTGATGGCGCGGACGATCTTTTAGCAGGGCGTCCGTGTGATATTTAAGCAGCAGCAGACGCGAGTCAGGTGAGGTTCTTCCGCTTAGCCGCTGGCTTTCAAGGTAAAGATCCAACAAGTAATCCAGCCCACCTAAGCTTGGCGCATCACGCAGCCATTCGCCGGTCCGCTCGATGGCGCTGTCGACGCCGTCGCGTTGATGGATAAGTTCACCCAGCATGATTATGACGCTGGTGTAGGGGGCTTGACCCAGCAGACGGTATAAGTGTTTTTCAAGGCCGGCGATATCATCGTTGCGGACATACGCCCGCTGAAGAGCAGGCAGCATGGTCGGAATATGGGCAGCGTCTTGCTGAGGAATATGGTCCAGACGCTCTATTGCACGCCCATAATGGCCGTTATCCATCTCAAGGTCTGCTAGGAGTAGCGTGGCACGAATGCAGCGCTCATCAAGCAGTAACGCCTTTTTGAGATGTTTTTTGGCTAACGCGCGGCTGGACTGCTCAATTTCTTCCTGTGCAAGTTCGCAAAGCCAGTGTGATGCAGGACGCCGCATGCCCGGGTGCTGCTTTAGAATGGGCTGGATCACATCAAAAGCGTTTTGCCACTCCTTTTCGCGCTCCAGCAAATCGACCAGAAGCTGTTTAGCCGCATAGCGATAAGTGTCATCTGATGACTGCTCAAGCAATGAGCGCAGCAGGCGCTGGGCACGGTCATGCACGCCCAAGGCAATAAAGTCACGGGCAAGTTCAAGTTGAATATGCTCATTAGTGCTGCGAGATAGTGCAGGACGGGCCAATAGGTTTTGGTGGATACTGACCGCTTTGTCGGCCTCGCCGCGGGTACGGAAAAGCTTGCCCAGCGCAATATGCGTATCCACGGTATCGCTATTAACGTCGAGAGCGTTGATAAACGTATTGATGGCTTCATCAGGCTGCTCGTTAAGCAGGTAGTTTAAACCGACGAAATATTCGCGTGATAGGTTCGAGGAGGGGGCTGCTGGCGTTTGATGGCGGCGGCGGGTGGTGTGGCGAATGCCCAGCCCAAAACCGATAGCAATCGCTGCCAACAGCAACCCCAGCAGCATGAAATCATGCATTTACGCTATTTCCTTGAACTCCTGAGTGCGTAAACGATCAAGCTCTTTGCGCTGCTGTTTGTTGTGACGCTCACTACGTGCAAGCTTGGCTTTTAGCCGTACGTACACGCCCATCATGGCTAACATGCCGATGATCACACCAAACGTTAAGGTTGCAAGCAACCACACAGAGAGCGAGACGGGCGGTAATTCAACCCAGATTAGATTCAAGGCAGTCGTTTGCTGGTTGTTGACGGCAAACAAAATGCCTACCAGTAGCACCACCAACAAAATAATGGCAAGAATCAGCCCTTTAATCCAACGCATGAGAGTTTCCTAGTCAGTGACGTTCGCAGAATAGCCCTATTGTGTATGAGTCTTGGCGCGACGTCATCCCACAGACACAGATTGTCTTTTCATGGGCAGTCCATGCTTCGCGTTAGTAACCTAATGCCCGGCTGGCATCCACCTGCTCACGTAGCTCTTTGCCTGGCTTGAAGTGGGGTACATATTTGCCGTCTAGATCAACTGGATCACCGGTTTTAGGGTTACGGCCGGTGCGTGGCTCGCGGAAATGGAGTGAGAAACTCCCAAAGCCACGTATCTCTACACGTCCGCCACTTGAAAGCGCATCGGTCATGTCATCCAGGATGATTCTGACCGCCGTTTCTACCTCTTTGGCGGATAGCTCCGGTTGACGCATCGCGATTTGTTCGATTAGTTCAGATTTTGTCATCGGTTGGCTCCCTGCAAACGGTGAAGGCTGTAGATGGCTACTAACCTCGATAACCTCAGATTCAGCATACTGTGCAAATCGATATTAAACAATTCAGATAAAACAAGGTACTAGATTGAATAACAGCATAGGCGAAGCTTGGCGCTGGCGCGACCCTTTAGCTTAGGTATACTGGCGTTTCATTTATACCAATCAAAGAGGCTGACCTTGAACGACGATGCATCCCCAGCAGCCATAACGCGCAAACGGCTATACTGGCATTCACGCCGCGGCATGTGGGAACTGGATCTCTTATTGATCCCGTTTTTAGAAAAATGCTTTGATACACTTAGCGAAGATGATCGGCTTACCTATGAGCGGCTAATCGCAGAAGAAGATCAAGATCTGTTTGTTTGGCTAATGCACCGTGAATGGCCGGAAGACCCAGCATTACGGCGCCTTGTGAAAATGATCGTTGAACATGCAGAAAACACCGATAACTCTGCCTATCGCACCCTCTAAAATTGCCGCGTTACTCCAGTTTGGCCTGGCGCTTGGGCTCTGTGTGCTCTGTTACTGTGCGTTGAGGGGATGGTGGCTGGGTGTATGGATAAGCAGTAGCGTTACCCTTCTGGCGGGCTTTTTACTTTGGCGCGCATTTTATGCTCAGGCAAGCGGTATGCTTTATCTGGCCAGGCGTGATGATCACTTATACGGCCACTGGCAGCGGCCTTATGGCGAGTTAAGTGAGGAGCTGGTAGTGCGCTGCGATTACCTTGGGCCTTGGCTGATCGGCTTATGGGTTGGCCCTGAGCGAGTTTGGCTGTGGCCGGATAGTTTGCCGCGCCACAGTCATCGAATGCTTCGCCGTTTATGCCACCGTGCGGGTCGCTAAGTCCGCCAGAGTCAAACGTGAGGGCGTAGGGGTAGGGTGCTGCGCCGGCCAGTCGGTTGAGTAGTGCAGGCCGCGTGATTCATGCCGTCTTAGAGCAGCGATCACGGTTAGTTGTGCCAGCGTAAGGGCGTGGCGCAGCGATACACATTCCGCTCGTCTCGGCCGCTGTCCCTTCTCAAGGTTTTCCAGCCGCATCGATAGCAAGGTGAGCTGCTCGTGGGCAGTGCTTAATCCGGCATTGCTGCGTACAATCGAGACGTGCTGACTCATCGTGGCACGTAGCTCGTGACGCCATTGAGTTAAAAGGCACTGTTCCTCAGCGGTTAGCGGGCGAGTAGGCGGCTCTGCAGGGGCAAAAGCCGGTGCTTGCCATGTATCAAAGCTTAGTTGCCGCAGAGCGCCTGCACAGCTGCGTGCATATACCAAGCATTCCAGCAGTGAGTTGCTCGCCATACGGTTTGCGCCATGCAGGCCGGTGCAGGCAATTTCTCCCACGGCGTAAAGCCCCGATACGCTGGTTGCCCCATCGCAATTCGTTACCACTCCTCCGCAGCTATAGTGTGCGGCGGGTACTACCGGAATCGGTTGCTGCGTGATATCAATGCATCGTGAGGCGCAGTGGGCAAGAATGGTAGGAAAGTGATGGAGGATGGCTTTTTCTCCCAGATGGCGAATATCCAACCATACATGACCTTGAGTGCCTTGCTGAATCTGGGTGTCGATCGCGCGCGCGACCACATCGCGAGGGGCCAGCTCTGCGCGCTCATCTAAAGCAGGCATAAATCGTTCGCCAGCTTCATTGATTAAGTAACCGCCTTCACCGCGTACCGCTTCGCTGATCAAAAAAGCCGGACCATCTGGGTCGTAAAGGCTTGTCGGATGAAACTGCTGAAACTCTAGATTCATCAGGTCGGCGCCAAGTTCGGCCGCCATTACCATGCCTTCGCCGCTACTGGGGGTGGGTGTCGTAGTATGCCGGTAAAGCCCACTGGCACCGCCGGTGGCTAGCACCGTGTAATGCGCCGTTAGCGTTTGATACTGATGATGGTCATCAACCCCGTAGGCACCTACGCAGTGTCCCTGATTATTTTGTAATAACCCTAAAATGGTCACATCGCGGCGCTGGGTAATATTGGGGTGTGCTATGGTTTTTTGGAGTAGCGTATCCACCACCGCGCGTCCGGTAGCGTCATTGGCATGAATTATACGCCGTGCGTTATGGCCGCCTTCACGGGTCAGGTGATACGGGTAGCGGGCATTGGGGTCGGGGTCTGGCGTAAACGGTACGCCGCCATTAATCAGCCATTGGATAGCGGCAGGGCCATGGGTAACGGTAAAGCGAACGGCCTGTTCATCGCATAGGCCATCACCGGCTACCAGTGTATCGTGTATATGCGCTTGTACGTCATCATCGGGCGAGAGTACTGCGGCAATGCCACCTTGAGCCCAGCGGCTTGCACCTTTATCGCCGTGGGCTGGGTTTACCAAGGTGACTGATAAGTGATTGGCGACTTCCAGGGCGAGGGTTAACCCTGCGACACCGCCGCCAATAATTAATACATTGGTTGTTGGCGTGCTCATGCGGCCCGCTCCTTATTCTTTATCTAATGCTGTGCAGCATAAAGGCAGGCATCATAGCGTGGCCATTAGCCGTTGACGATGTATAGACGCAAAAAAATCCGCGCCGATCTAAGTGATCTCGCAGACAATAAATTCATTGGGGACATATAAGTAATGGTGCCCGGAGCCGGACTTGAACCGGCACGGAGTTACCTCCGAGAGATTTTAAGTCTCTTGCGTCTACCAATTTCGCCATCCGGGCAGTGCAGTGGGTGCATCTTGCACTTAACACAAAAGTGGAGGCTGGAGTCGGAATCGAACCGGCGTACACGGAGTTGCAGTCCGCTGCATAACCACTCTGCCATCCAGCCTAAAGAGTCGATGGAGTGGGAAAAGAGATTTGACCGGGCTGGCGCTCCATCGGACTGACGCCTCAGCTTTCGACCCTACCTGCTTACCGCACTATCCAAGTTGGAGCGGGAAAAGAGATTCGAACTCTCGACCCTCGCCTTGGCAAGGCGATGCTCTACCACTGAGCTATTCCCGCTCGACTCGAGGGCGAATTATACGCATCGTTGCGAGCTTGTCAATCAACAATTTCTTAAACATCACGCCCGAGTAATCAACTGCTTACATGGAGCGGCTAAGATGAGGCCAGGCAGCTTTGAGATATTGAATCATTGACCAAAGCGTCATGGCCGCAGCGACGTACAGCACTACTACACCCAGCAGGGCGATTTCATGTGCGGGTGGCAGCGCCAGAAGAATCAGCAGGGCCACCATCTGTAGCGTGGTTTTAAGCTTGCCGACCCAGGAAACCGCCACTAGGCCGCGCTTACCCATTTCTGCCATCCACTCGCGTAGGGCGGATATAACGATTTCACGGCCAATGATGACGAGCGCAGGTAAGGTCAGGATGAGTGTATCGTAGCGTTCAATCAGGAGCGCAAGCGCCACCACCACCATCAATTTATCGGCCACTGGGTCTAGAAAAGCCCCAAAGGGCGTTGACTGATTCCAGCGACGGGCCAGGTAGCCGTCCAGCCAGTCGGTCACTGAAGCCGCTGCAAACAGGCCCGCAGCAAGTGGCATACTCCAGTTGTACGGCAGGTAGAACAGCACCACTAAGAGTGGAATAAAGGCAACTCTTGCCAGTGTAAGTATGTTGGGAATATTCATCGCGGGCGGCGATCCTTACCGGAGAGTCATTAAATTCGAAATGTAGGGTAGGGACATTCTATCCCCCTTGGCGAGCAGCATCTATGCCCAAAGCGGGTTTATCCGTTAAGGGCCAGATAAATACTCTCTGCCAGCGCGGCGCTGATCCCTGGAACACGCGATAGCTCGGCACGGCTGGCCTTCTGGACGCCCTGTAGCCCGCCGAAGAAGCGCAGCAGTTCACGGCGCCGTTTAGGGCCAATGCCGGGAATGTCCTGCAGGGTAGAAGTACGCCTGGCTTTATCGCGCTGGGCGCGGTGTCCTGCAATGGCGAAACGGTGTGATTCATCGCGAATATGCTGAATGAGGTGCAGGGCTGGGGATGCGGGGTCCAGCGGCAGAGGGTTATCCGATGTTTCCAGAAACAGTGTTTCAAGTCCCGCTTTACGCGTTGTGCCTTTGGCCACGCCTAACAAAATAATATTGCTGATAGCGAGCTCATTAAGTACCTCGCGAGCCATGTTGAGCTGACCTTTACCACCATCGACAATTAAAATATCCGGGGCTATGGCTTCGCCGCTCTGAACACGTTTCAAGCGGCGGGTAAGCGCCTGTTGCATGGCAGCATAATCATCGCCAGCCGCCACCCCTTCAATACGAAAATGGCGATAGTCGCTCTTGCGCGGGCCCTGATGATCGAACACCACGCAGGAGGCCACGGTGGCTTCGCCCTGACTATGGCTGATATCGAAGCACTCAAGCCGCTCGGGCATCGATTCAAGCTTCAGAGCTTTCTGAAGGGCGGCAAAGCGCTGGGTCAGCTGGGTATGGTTAGCCAGTTGAGATGCCAGTTGCTGTTCGGCATTGGTCATGGCGAGCTGCTGCCATTGGGCGCGATGTCCGCGCACCTGGCTTGTAACGCGAATACGTTTGCCTGCCTGTTCGGTCAAAGCGTCAGCAATCAGCTCGCTATCGTCCAGGGTGTGGCTGGTAATGACTTCACTGGGAACATTATGCGGCTGGCCAAAATAGTACTGGCTGACGACGTCGGTCAGCAGAGCTTCCGGGGTAAGATCCAGACCATTCTTAGGTGCATGGTGACGAGCACCCAGCATGCGGCCATCTCGAACGCTTAATACGGAAACGCCCATGGCGCCAGGGCGTTGGGCAAGGGCGAAAATGTCCGCATCGCCGCTCTCATTATCGACAAACTGGCGCTGCTGTAGCTGACGCAACTGCTGTATCTGGTCGCGAAAACGGGCCGCCTCTTCAAAATCCAGCGCTTGGCTGGCCGCTTCCATCGCCTGGGTGAGCGCTTGGGTGACATGCTCGCTTTTGCCTTCCAGGCACATGATGGCATGCTCGACATCGCGCCGGTAATCCTCTTCGGCGATATAGTCGACACAGGGAGCGCTACAGCGCTGAATCTGGTGCTGCAAACACGGCCGTGAGCGGTGCGCAAACACGCTATCTTCGCAGTTGCGGATACGGAAGATTTTTTGCATTAGCGAAAGGCTTTCGCGCACCGCGCCACTGCTCGGGTATGGCCCCAGGTAGCGGCCGTCATCGCGACGCTGGCGGGCGCGTTTATATTCAAGCTTGGGGTAGGCGTGGCGGTCGGTCACGAAAACAAACGGGTAGGATTTGTCGTCCCGCAATAAAATATTGTAGGGCGGGCGCAGCTCCTTGATAAGCGTTTGTTCAAGCAGCAGCGCCTCGGTTTCGCTGCGGGTTACGGTAATCTGCACATCCGCAATCCGCGCGACCATTGCCTGTGTCTTGGTGTTTAACTGGCCACGAAAATAGCTGGCAAGGCGTGCTTTTAAGCGTTTCGCTTTGCCTACATAAAGAGTGTTGCCGCTTTCATCAAGCATTCGGTAAACGCCGGGCGAGGTGCTTACCGAGCTTAAAAACTGCTTTGCGTTAAATGTCATTGCACCGTATCGAGCGCCGAGAAGTGGCTAAGGATGTTAGGTTTATCCCTGGCTGCCGTCAAAGCCTTCCACTAAACCGTGGCGCAGTGCTAAATGGGTTAGCTCCACATCAGTGGCTACCTGTAGTTTATCAAACAACCGGTAGCGATACGTATTAACCGTCTTAGGGCTTAAATGCAGGCGATCAGAAATGTCCTGAACACGCTGACAGTTGACGATCATCAATGCAATTTGCAGCTCACGATGCGACAGATGACTAAACGGGTTGTCTTCGTTGGTAAAGTGCGCCAGTGCCAGGCGTTGAGCAATTTCCTGGCTGACGTAGCGACGGCCATGGAAAACCTGGCGGATCGCATCAGTCATTTCCGCTGCATCAGCGCCCTTGCTCAAGAAGCCTGAAGCACCGGCTTCAAGCATGCGTCGTAGCACGCTATCTTCCATATGCGCGGTTAAGATCAGTACCTTGACATCTTCCATTGTGCGATGAATGCGGCGCGTGGCTTCAAGTCCCCCTATTCCGGGCATGCGTATATCCATTAGCACTATGTCCGGTTTCAAATGGCGGCACTGAGTGACTGCGCTTTCGCCATCGTCGACCTCGCCTATAATTTTAATATCACTTTCTTCGTTTAGCAGGTGAGCAATACTGGTTCTCACCAGGTGGTGATCATCGGCTATTAGAACGTTGATCAAGGGGCTAGCTCCTGCATGAAAACATAGTGGGCTCAGGCGATGGCCTTTGACGCTGACCCATAGAGTGCCACAGCTAAGTATAAAGGAGAATTAGTAAGGACTTAATTGAACGGAGGATTGACCTCGGTCTAATTTCATAATAGTATTCGCTCGCTGTCCGCCAGGATGGTTGAAGGGGCCTTAGCTCAGCTGGGAGAGCGCAACACTGGCAGTGTTGAGGTCAGCGGTTCGATCCCGCTAGGCTCCACCAAGATACAATCAAAAAGCCTCGCTATTCATAGCGAGGCTTTTTGTATATCCCCAATTAATGACATGAATTTATAAGTTCATCCCATAAGTCGTTTTGATTAGCCGCTAGCATAGTGTGTGCAGCGGCTAGCCAATAAAAAGACTTAGCTGTCGATGCGGCCCAGCAGCAGAAACTCGATCAGCGCTTTTTGAGCATGTAGGCGGTTTCCAGCTTCTTGCCATACTACGGCGCGCGGGTCTTCAAGCAGCGTTTGACTGATTTCTTCACCGCGGTGAGCAGGCAGGCAGTGTAAGAAAAGCGCATCGCTTTTCGCTTGATCCAGCATGGCTTCCGTTACTTGGAAGCCAGTGAAATCTGCTTCGCGCTTGGCTTGCTCTTCTTCCTGACCCATGGAAGCCCAGACATCCGTGGTAACCAGGTCAACGCCCTGAACGGCAGCCTGTGGGTCGTGCGTCAGCGTGACGTGATCTCCGGCCGCTTGCATAATGTCTGCGCGTGGCTCATAGCCTTTCGGACAGCACACGCGCAGCTTAAAATCAAACTGGCGGGCCGCGTTAATCCATGAGTGGCACATATTGTTGCCATCGCCAATCCAGACAGCCGTGCGGCCTTTTACGCTGCCGCGCAGCTCGGTCCAGGTCATTACGTCGGCGAGCAGCTGGCAGGGGTGGTAATCATCGCTTAATGCGTTGATAACGGGAACGTTGCTGGCGCTGGCGTATGTTTCGAGCCCAGCGTGAGAGAAGGTGCGAATCATGACGGCATCGACCATCTCAGAAAGTACCCGCGCGGTATCTTCGATAGGTTCGCCGCGACCCAACTGAGTATCACGCGGAGACAGAAACAGCGCGTGTCCGCCAAATTGCGCCATGCCGGTTTCAAACGAGACGCGTGTGCGCGTGGATGACTTCTCAAAAATCATCGCCAGCGTACGGTTAGGCAGCGGAGTGTAAACCGGTCCGTTAGCTTTAAGGTCGGTTTTAATTTTAATAGCACGCTGAATCAGATAATCCAGTTCACCGGGCGTCAAATCCAGCAGGGTAAGGAAATGGCGTGTCGCCATGGTTGCTTCTCTCCGCGCAAAAACACCATCCTAGCGAGGCAGCGGGGGATGCGCAACGCGAACGGCACGCGTAGAATGGCGTCCAAAGATTAAAGCCGAGTGTCGCACTCGGGTATTAAGGTAGGTGACAGACGCCTGAATGAACTGCGTTTTATTTCTTGCGTATACTTACCTGCGTCGCGCTAGTTCTTTACTTAAGGAGTATCCACATGAGCACAACAGCCGAAAATATTCAGCGCCAAATTAGCGAAAATCCCATTTTGATTTATATGAAAGGCTCGCCCCAACTGCCGCAGTGTGGGTTTTCAGCTCAGACCGTTCAGGCGCTAATGAACTGCGGTGAGCGCTTTGCCTTCGTTAATATCTTAGATAACCCCGATATTCGAGCAGAGCTGCCCAAAATTGCCAATTGGCCTACTTTTCCGCAGCTATGGGTAGAAGGCGAGCTAGTGGGAGGATGCGATATCGTGATGGAAATGCACCAAAGCGGTGAGCTGGAAACGCTAGTTAAAGCCGCCGCGCAGCGTGCTAACGTCGAAGGCGGCGAGCAGAACGCCTGATGACGATGCCCGGGTTACCTGCTCGGGCGGTTGGCGGGCTGAGGCGTAGCCGCTAGAATGGCGTTTTATCACGCATTGTGGCACCTGCTGTATTGAACTAATGCACCATCAGGACAGCCCGCCGAAGGAAATATTGCTCAATGAGCTATCAGGTTCTGGCCCGTAAGTGGCGGCCACGTACATTCCACGAACTCGTGGGTCAGGCCCATGTTCAGCGTGCCTTGGTCAATGCGCTTGACCAAGGCCGTCTTCATCACGCCTATTTATTTACTGGCACCCGTGGGGTGGGTAAAACCACCTTGGCCCGTATATTGGCAAAGTGTTTGAACTGCACGGCCAAAGGGCGTGGCGATGAAGGCATTACTTCAACGCCTTGCGGTCAATGCGATAGCTGCCAAGCGATTGATGAAGGGCGCTTTGTCGACCTGATCGAAGTCGATGCAGCTTCACGCACCAAGGTTGAAGATACGCGTGAGCTGCTGGATAACGTCCAGTACGCGCCTACCCAAGGGCGTTATAAGGTGTACCTGATTGATGAGGTGCACATGCTCTCCACCAGTAGTTTCAATGCGCTGTTGAAAACGCTGGAAGAGCCACCGCCTCACGTTAAATTTTTGTTAGCAACTACCGACCCCCAAAAGCTCCCGGCAACGGTGCTTTCACGCTGCCTGCAGTTCACGCTTAAACATATGCCCCCCGAGCGCGTTGTCGAGCATTTGACCTATGTGCTGGGTGAAGAGGGCGTGGCGTTTGATGAAAGCGCGCTATGGCTATTAGGCAAGGCGGCTGAAGGCTCCATGCGTGATGCCATGAGCTTGACCGACCAGGCGATTGCGTTTGGTCAGGGCGCCGTGCGCCATGTCGATGTTGCGGCCATGCTGGGTACGCTCGACCACCGGCATATTTTAGCCTTGGTGGGGGCGCTGGCCGATGTGGACGTACAGCAGCTCTTGGCCGAAGTCGCCCAGCTTGCTGAGCAGGGCCCTGACTTTGCCGCCGTACTGGACGAGCTTTCGGCCATTTTACACCGGCTTGCTGTCGCCCAAATGGTGCCGGACGCTGTTGATAACAGCCACGGCGACCGGGAAGCAATTTTACAGCTGGCCAGCCGCTTTACCGCTGAGGATATTCAGCTTTACTACCAGATTGGCATTCAGGGGCGAGGCGATATGGTGCACGCCCCCGATTTGCGCAGCGCGCTGGAAATGACTCTGTTGCGCATGCTGGCGTTTCGGCCCCAGGGCGTTCCCAAGCCGCCGCGCACGCCGCTACCGCTGCGCGCTGAGCCGACAAGTTCTGGTTCTGCACCAGCGAGTACGCCTGCCCAACCGTCTGCTCCGCTGCCCGCTAGTAATAACGTTCAAGCGGAGCATAAAGCTGGAACTGAAACGCCGGTTAAGCCGGATGTAAACGCGGCACCTGACGCAGGCAACTTCGGCAACGCCGGCGTTGCCAGTGCCAGCCCAGCCTCGGCTGATCTCGAAAAAAAACATACTCAACAGCCGGGCTCTGATGAAGGCGCCGACTTGAAAGAGAGCTTGAAAGAGACAAGCGCTGAGCCTGAGAGCCGCATCGAGCCGCCCGATCTTGCGGCGTCTAACGCTGACAATCAAATGCCGCCGCCCTGGTCACTTGATGACGTCGCCCAGGCGGCAGCCATGGAGCAGGAATCTGCGTTTGAGCCTGACGCTGTTCCAGCTCCAGCTCCAGCTCCAGCTCCTGAGCCTGAGCCTGAGCCCGTATCACAAGCGATGGTAGCGCCGCAGCCTGAAGAAGCCGCGCCGGAGTCTGTCGACGCACCAGTCGTGTCTGCGTCAGAAGTAAAAGCCCCTGCGCCGACAGAAGAGCAACCTCTAACGATCGCAGACGTAGCGGATGAATTGCTTGATCATGCGAAATGGCTGCTATGCTTTGATTCTCTGGGGTTGGGCGGATTAACACGTAGCCTTGCCGCCAACTGCCTTTTAGAGAGCGATGATGGTAAAACCCTGACGCTGCGCCTGGACCCAAGCCAGGAAGCCATGCAGGCAGAGGTTCATCAGACGCGTATTGAGCGGGCATTGAGCGAACAGGGGATGCCGCGTCGGATAGTGTTTGTGGTCGCGGAGCTTTCCACGCAAAGCGAAACGCCTCGTCAGCGTGAGGGTCGGCTTAATCAAGAGCGGCATGTGCAGGCCGTTGATCTCTTGAACCACGACCCCAATATACAGAAATTACAGCAGGCGTTTGGCGCAACGCTCATTGAATCGACCGTCAAGCCAGCGACTGCAAAGCGTTAGCATTTAATCCAATATCTGTTTTAACAGGTCAGTATTTAACCCGCTAGGAGAGCGCGCCATGTTTAAAGGTGGAATGGGCAACTTGATGAAACAAGCCCAAGAAATGCAGGACAAAATGCAGCGCGTCCAGGAAGAGGTTGCCCAGTCAGAAGTACACGGCGAGGCAGGCGCAGGCATGGTCAAAATCATCATGAACGGTCGTCATGACGTGAGCCAGGTGACGATTGACCCAAGCGTCATGGAAGAAGATAAGGAGCTGCTTGAAGATCTGCTGGCAGCCGCTGTTAACGATGCGGTACGTAAAGTCGAAGCAAACTCTAAAGCGAAAATGGAAGAAGCCACGGCAGGCCTGAACCTACCGCCTGGTTTTAAGATGCCGTTCTAAAGAATGAGATTCTCTCCTCTTATTGAACAGCTGATGGATGCGTTTCGTGTGTTGCCTGGCGTTGGGCCTAAAACGGCCCAGCGCATGGCAATGCATCTGCTTGAGCGTGAACGGGCAGGTGGTCAGCGGCTTTCATCGATCATCCAAAAGGCTATCGATGAAGTCGGTTATTGCCAACGCTGCCGTACGCTGACGGAAGCGGATATTTGCGCCATATGCGAAACGCCGCGTCGCGATGATGCACTGCTTTGTGTGGTTGAGTCGCCAGCAGACCAGTTGGCGATCGAAGAAGCGGGTGGTTTTCAGGGGCGTTATTTTGTGCTGCATGGTCATCTATCGCCGCTGGATGGTATCGGCCCCGACGCCATTGGCCTTGAGCAGTTGGAAGCGCGGGTGGCGGAAGGCCATATCGAAGAAATCGTTCTGGCGACCAACCCGACTGTTGAAGGCGAGGCTACGGCGCACTATATCGCCGCCCAGCTGTCTGACTACGGTGTGCGGTTTTCACGTTTGGCCTATGGTGTTCCCATGGGGGGAGAGCTTGAATACGTCGACGGCGGTACGCTAAGCCGAGCGTTTAATGGGCGTCAGCCTTTTACCAGCGATTAACCCCACCTCACATTGCAAGCGCAATCGCGGTTGTAGCAACCTGGAAGTATGCTTTGTCTTCTCTAGCCTCCCCCTTATATCAATGGATTGACAGCCCCGAGGCGCTTGATGCGGCTTGTGAACAAGTGGCTAATGCCACTGTCATCGCCCTGGATACCGAGTTTTTCCGTGAAAATACGTTTTTCCCGGTTCCGGCATTGATCCAGTTTGCGGCCGGTGAGCTTGCGTATTTGATTGATCCGCTGGCGACGCCCTGCACGCCTGCTTTTCGTAAGCTCCTGCAAAACAGTGCGATCAAGCTGCTGCATGCCTGTAGTGAAGATCTGGAAGTATTCCAGCACTGGGCAGGTGTATTGCCCACGCCGCTGGTCGACACCCAGGTAGCTCAAGGGTTTCTCGGCGAAATGCCTTCAATGGGGTACCAGAAGCTGGTTGAATTCTGGATGGGCGAAACTTTGCCTAAGGAGGAGACGCGTTCAAACTGGTTGGAGCGGCCTTTAACGCCTGCACAGTGCGAGTACGCGGCGCTGGACGTTATCTACCTGCTTCAAGTCTGGGCGCTTCAGGCTGAGCGATTGGAAGAGTTAGGGCGCTACCGCTGGTTGAGTGAAGAGTGTACTGGCTTGATAGATCAGGCGGGGCGCAGCGTCGAGGCTGATGGTCAGTGGTATATGCGTAACCGTCAGCTGTGGCGGCTGAATGCACGTCAGGTGGAAGCTTACCGCCTAATGACCATCTGGCGTGAAGGAGAGACACGGCGCCGTAACTTACCGCGCAATTGGCTGATCAGTGACAAGCTCCTGTTCGCGACTGCTGAAGCGATGCCTAAAAGCCGTTATGACCTGGCCAACGTGGAAGGCTTTAAGCCGATGCTGGTCAAGAAAGAGGGCGATACGCTGTTAGGGCTGGTTAAACAGGCGCAGCACGGCGAAGAGAGTGACTTGCCAGAACGTTGGCCTGACCCGATGCAGCCGGCGTTTAAGCAGCGCTTCAAAGCGCTCAAAAGTGTTATTAACGCCAAGGCGGGCGAGCTGGGAATGGCTTCAGAAATGCTGATGCGTCGGCGTGATATCGAAGCGCTGGTAATGCAGGATATGGCTGGGCAGCCTCTGCTGCTACCCGAAGGGTGGCGGGGAGAGTGTCTGGCGGATGCGCTGGGCCAAGCGCTTGAGGAGTTGTCAAAATGAGCGACAAGCTGCTTTGCGAGATTTTCAAAAGCTCGCGTAAAGAAGAGATGTACCTATATGTTGATAAGCGCCAGGGGGTAAAGCCCGTACCTGAAGCGTTAATGGCAACGTTCGGTAAGCCAATTGCGGTATTAACGATGATTTTAACGGCGGATAAAAAGCTTGCACGCGTTAACACCGAAGACGTGATCAGCGCGATTGAGACCCAGGGGTTCTATCTGCAGATGCCGCCCGCTAAAGAGGACTATCTACTCGACGTGCATCGGGCGCAGCAGAGCGCGCGCGGCTCGGCGCAGTAGCGGTTTGCCGTGAATTTTCTTGCCCATGCGTGGTTGGCATCAAGCGGCAACGATGATTTCCTGTACGGAAATCTTGTTGCCGACGGCGTCAAAGGCAGTGATCTAAGCGCCTGGACGTCTGATGTGGCACACGGTATTCGTCATCACCGCAAGGTTGATGCCTGGGTGGATCAGCACCCCAGCGTGCTGGGTGCCAAACAGCGGGCGCCCGAAGGCAAGCGCCGCTATGCGGGCATTGCCCTGGATATTGTTTGGGATCATTTTTTGGCACGCGATAAAGCTGGGCGTGACGAGCAGCAAAAGCTTGTGACTCGCTGTTATGATCTGCTGTCGTCAAGGTCTGCGCCCAATCGCCTTGAGGCCATGGTGCCCTATTTGGTCGAACACGACTGGTTAAGAAACTACGCTGATTTTGAGTTCACCTGTAATGCGGTAGCGGGGCTCGGTCGGCGGCTTTCAGGCCCTAACCGATTGGCAGAGCTCATTCCCTGGCTGCACCGCGACTACGCTTTATTGGAAGCGGATTTTCAGAGCTTATGGCCAGCGCTAAGTGCCACGTTAAGTAGTTCAGGGCGTAATGCCCAGTGCGATAAGTCGCAACGAGAGGAGTCATGATGGAAACCACAATGCGCGAGCGCTTTTGGGAGCGTTACACGCTGGAAGAGCTAACCCCACAAGAGTGGGAGGCGCTGTGCGATGGCTGTGGCCAGTGCTGTCTGTTAAAGCTGCACGATGATGAAACCCAGGAGCTTGCGGTATTAAACGTTGCCTGTCGGCTTTTGGATATTCAAAGCTGCCAGTGCAGTGATTACGAGAATCGCTTTAAAAGCGTGCCGGACTGCACCCAATTAACCCCTGCGCTGGTTAAAGAGTTTACCTGGCTGCCTGCCTCGTGCGCTTATCGGCGGGTTGAAGAGGGCAGAAAGCTCGCCGGTTGGCACCCGCTGTTGAGCAACGATGCAGAGCGCGTACACCGTAAAGGGGTTAGCGTGCGTGGCTTTGCCGTGTCTCAGGATGACGTGCCCGAACGGGCGCTGGAGTCTCACATTATCGCCGTACTGCCGATGTAAGCGAGCATTTGATAAATGTCTTAAATAACGCCCTCCCTGGCCCGACAGTTAGGCAGCTGACTTACGCTTAGCGCTATCCCAGATAGTGAAAAATACCTCCTTAAACGATGCGGGAGGCTGAGCGGCTGTGTTTTTAGCTGGTTTGGCTTGCTTAAGCGGCGTATCCCAAATGGTGGGAAAGTTATCCTGATACTTCATGCTCTACTCCAGTGCTAGACATAAGTTCACGCGACTAAGGTTTGTGCTACTAAGGTATAGTATGGCGCAGGATTATTTTTATGGAAAGTATTTTCAAAGAATAAAAAGGCAGCGCAAGGGCTGCCTAAAGCGATTGTTCTTTTGATAGGCGGCTCAACTCCCTGAGCCGCAACGTGTTTGAATGCTTACGCCTTGAAGCTTGTGCTTAGAGAGCGCTTAAGCCCAATGCCCAAAGAATAAACGCGTCCTGGCGGGCGGTGTCGCGCCACGCTTTAAATCGGCCGGACGCCCCGCCGTGGCCGCTGCTCATATCGGTATGCAGCAGAATGGGCGCACTGCCTTGCTGGTGTTGCGTTACCTGCGCGTAATATTTGGCCGGCTCCCAGTAGCTCACCCGTGTGTCAAACCAGCTGCCTTCGATCCATAGGGCCGGGTAGTGCTGGGCGGTAATATTGTCCATCGGTGAGTAGCGTCGAATGCGCTCGGCTACCTCGGGTTCTTCTGGATTGCCCCATTCGCTGTATTCTGCGGTGGTCAGCGGAAGGTCAGGGTTTTGCATGGTGCGCAAAACATCCAGAAAGGGTACATCCAGCAAGGCCGCACAAAAGGCCTTGGGCGCTCGATTAATGCAGGTGCCCACTAGCAAACCACCGGCACTGGCGCCATAGGCCGCTATCCGGTCAGGATCGCTAATACCGGTTTCCACCAGCGCATCTCGGGCCGCTAAAAAGTCATTAAAGCTGTTCTCTTTATGGGTCATTTTACCCTGCAGGTACCAGGGCTCACCCCGTTCGCCGCCCCCGCGCACGTGGGCCACGGCAAAGGCAGCGCCACGTTCCAGTAATTCAAGGCGGGCAATCGAGAACCACGGGTCAAGTGCCTCACCATAGGCGCCATAGCCATATAGCAGGGTGGGTAGCGGCTGATCAGCCAGGTCCGCGCGCATTACAATGGATACCGGCACCTGTTCGCCATCAGAGCTGGTTGCCCAGATTCGACGGCTTACCAGCTGTTCAGGTGTCAGGGCGCCATAAACCGGTGCGCGCTTTAGAAGCGTCCGCTCGCCGCTGGTAAGGTCCAGTGCAAACCAGCTGGGCGGTTGCGTAAACGACTCCTCACGCAGGCGCAGTATCTGGGTATCAAAATGCGGCGCATCTTCGAGTAGCTGGGAGCAGGGCTGTTCGGGAAGATCCAAATACTCATCAAGCAAGCGATGCTGGTGCGCATCCAGCACCCAGCGGCGCAGCACGACCTGTGCCTGAGCATGATCGCGCTCAGCGATCATAAGCCCCCAGGAGAAGGCATCAATGCCTTCCAGGGTCACGTCGTCACGCGGTTCGATAAGCGGCTGCCACTGCGCTTTGGTGTCGCCCAGCGCGGATTCAGGCAGATAATCAAGCTGAAAATGTGTGCTTGCCTGGTTATGTACCCGGTAAAAGGCGCCGGGGCGATGGTCAATGCTGTACTCAACGCCTGCCTGGCGGGGCTGAACGCAGAGCGGCACCGCCGTAGGCTGTTGGGCCGGCAGGGCGTAGACTTCGCTGGTATCTTTGGAGCCGCTTTCAATTAACAGCCACTGACGTGAGCGTGTTTTACCGATGCCGAGCCAAAATTCAGTATCGTCTTCACGCAGGACAAGCGCGGGCTCGGCGTGCTTTTCAGGCGCCTCAAAAGGCAGTGATACCCGCCATATGCTGTCGGGGCGCTGGGTTGCGTCAAAGCGAGTAAAAAACAGCGTGGCCGAGGCAGCAGTTTGATCCTCACCCCAGCACAGACCGGCGCCTATATCGCTGATCAGTGCCTGCGGTTGGCCATTCGGCAGCGATTTGATCCACAGCGTATAGCGTTCGTCGCCCTGGGTATCTTCTGTCCAGGCGAGCCACTGCTCATCCGGCGAAAGGGCCATATCGCCCATTTCATAAAACTCTTCATCGACGGCGCGAGCCTGAACGTCAAAAAAGCATTCACGCTGCTCTGGGTGCCCATTGAGGTAACGCCACCAGCGAGGGTAGTCGTCTTCAGAACCGGTTTCGCTCCAGAACGTATAGTGGTCAAGCGGTGTCTCAAGGCTTGTGACGGAAAGCTCGCGACGCGCCAGGTGGCCTTTGTATAATGCCTCGGCCAACGGCGCTAGTGGGGCAAACCATTTTTCCTGCTGCTGATTAGCGCTTTCCAAAAAAGCGCTGACATCAGGCGTCTCGCGTGCTTCCAGCCAGTGCCATTTGGGGTCATTAGCGCGATAATAGCGCGCGACGGGAGAACCTGAGAGCGTGTCTGGCTGTGCTTTCATAAATTGATAGGTACCATAGCGGGAAATCAACGTCGGGTGCGTACACCCATATGAGAGGTATTATGCTGCTTGTAAATTCAATGTCACTGTTGTGGCTAAGTTATTACGGTATTTCGCTGCTGGTGTTAGTGGCTGTCTATTTTGCCCTGGCGTTCCTACCGCGTTTGCCACGCTTAGTGATCACATGGGGTGTGGGAGGGGCCATGTGGGCGCCAGCGTTTTTCCGCTTACCCCTGATAGAAGAAGGTGAATTCTATACCGGATGGGCGCCAGCGGCGATGGTTGCCGCGGTAGGTTTTTTAGAGCATAACGCCAGCGCAATCACCGGTGGCCTGCTCTGCCTGATCGCCGGCGTGGCAATTGGTGCGGTGATCGGTATTGCTCTTTGGTGGTGGCGCAGACCAGCCAGCACGCCGCCCGCCAAGCGCGTCAAGCAGGACGTGGAAGATGACCCTCAGCCCACGCGTCGGCGCGAACCGGTTATCGGTTAATGTTGATGGTCACCGAGAAGGAGCGTTGCTATGTGTGAGCTGCTGGGGATGAGCGCCAACGTTCCGACCGATATCTGTTTTAGCTTTTCAGGCTTTTTGCATCGTGGTGGCGGTACCGGTCCGCACCGCGATGGCTGGGGTATCGCCTTCTATGAAGAGGGCGGGTACCGGGAGTTTCGCGATCCCCACCCGTCGGTTGATTCCCCTATCGCCCGCTTGATCTGCGACTATCCGATTAAGTCCAACGTAGTGATTAGCCATATCCGACAGGCTAACGTCGGTGGCGTGCGACTGGCCAATACACATCCTTTCACCCGTGAAATGTGGGGACGCCCCTGGTGCTATGCGCATAACGGCCAGCTAAGCGACTGGCAGGGTTTGCCTCTGGGGGTATATACGCCAGTTGGCAATACCGACAGCGAGCATGCCTTTTGCTGGTTGATGGGCCAATTGCGTGATGCTTTTCCGACCCCGCCAGCATCCCTCAATGCCTTATGGACAACGCTGCATGGCCTTTGCGAGCAGCTACGAGCATTGGGGGTGTTTAATTTACTGCTCTCCGATGGTCAATATCTCTACACCTACTGCTCCACGAAGCTTGCGTATATCACCCGGCGAGCCCCGTTTGGTGATGCCGAACTCTCTGATGCGGAAATAACGGTTAACTTTGCCGAGCATACAACGCCTAACGACGTGGTGTCAGTGATTGCCACCGAACCGTTAACCCATAATGAAGCGTGGGGGCGAATGGTTCCCGGCGAGCTATTAGTCTGGCATGAAGGAGAAATTAAGGCGCAATACTGTCCTTAAGGCCAATAGTCGCTACATTACTAAGTAGACATTGAGAGGGTGGCGTACGACTCGATCACTATGGCTAAAGTTTAAACACAAGTTTCAAGCGATCGTTTTACAGCATGCTGCGCGTCGTATATCGTTGGCTCTCTCACCTTACGACAATAACAAGGTCGGTAATATCATCGACATGGATAGCGGAGATTGCCCATGAGCGAACACGCCACAGCTCCTATATTACGCGGCCCTGAGCTTGAAGGGTTGGATCAGTACGACTCCATTACGGACGTTTTTAATGCTGCTGTCAGCCGTCATAAGGAACGGCCTGCGTTTAGTTGCATGGGTAAAACGCTAACCTTTGCCGACCTTGATCGTCTATCCGCCGACTTTGCGGCCTGGCTTCAGCACGAGACTGACCTTAAGCCTGGCGATCGAATAGCCATCCAGCTGCCTAACGTTTTACAGTTTCCGGTTGCTGTATTCGGAGCTATGCGCGCAGGCTTGGTAGTGGTAAATACCAACCCGCTTTACACCGAGCGGGAAATGACCCACCAGTTTAAGGACTCAGGTGCCAAGGCCGTGCTGATTTTAGCCAATATGGCTAAAAAGCTTGAAAACGTGGTTGATAAGACCGACATCAAACATGTGCTGGTGACCGAGCTTGGTGATCTTCACGGCTTACCCAAACGGTGGTTAATTAACGCTGTGGTCAAGCACGTGAAAAAAATGGTACCGGCTTACTCGTTGCCTAAAGCGATCAGTTTCCGCGATGCCATGAACAAGGGCGCCTCCTTAAAGTATACCGAGGTAAGCCGAAGCCAGGATGATCTGGCTGCACTGCAGTACACCGGCGGCACTACCGGCTTGCCCAAAGGGGCGATGCTCACGCACTGCAACCTGATTGCTAATATGCTGCAAGCACGGCTGGCGATCGGTACGCACTTAAAAGAAGGTCAGGAGCTGGTGGTTGCGCCGCTACCGGTTTATCACATCTATACGTTTACGGTTAACTGCCTGTTCTTGATGGAATCGGGCAATCACTCGCTGCTGATTACCAACCCGCGTGATCTCGATGGGTTTATTAAAGAACTCAAAAAAGTTAAGTTCACCGCGTTTATCGGTTTGAACACGCTGTTTAACGCGCTATGCAACCGGGATGATTTCAAACAGCTCGACTTTTCCCAGCTTAAACTGACGATTTCCGGTGGGATGGCTTTAACAAAGACGTCAGCTCAGCGCTGGGAGGAAACCACCGGCTGCCCGATTGCGGAAGGGTATGGATTAACAGAAACCTCGCCCATTGTGAGCTTTAATCCAACCGATGCCATTCAGCTTGGCACCATCGGCAAGCCCGTCGCGGGCACCGCTGTGAAAGTCATTGATGCTGAAGGTAATGACGTAGCACTAGGCGAGCCGGGTGAGCTCTGCGTACAGGGCCCTCAGGTAATGAAGGGCTACTGGCAGCGTGAAGATGAAACTCGTAAGTCCATTGATAGCGATGGCTGGTTTTTCACCGGCGATATTGCGGTACTTCAGGACGATGGCTACATCCGCATTGTGGATCGCAAGAAAGACATGATCTTGGTGTCCGGGTTTAACGTTTATCCCAATGAAGTCGAAGATATCGTCGCCTCTCACCCAGATATTATTGAAGCAGCGGTGGTTGGCGTGCCGGATGAAGATGCCGGAGAAGTCATCAAGCTGTTTGTCGTATCCAAAAATAGCCAGCTAGATGCTGCAACGCTGCGTAGCTGGTGTAAAGAGCAGTTAACGGGCTATAAAGTGCCCAAGTACATTGAGTTTCGTGACGAACTGCCCAAAACGAATGTCGGCAAGGTATTACGCCGCGAACTACGTGATGAAAAGCCAGCGTCTAGCGACAGCCATTAACGCCCCCAGCCCCGGTTAGGCGTCACGTTGATGGAAGCGTTACAATATCCGGCCCGCTCACTAAAGCGGGCCGGATATTTATTTGCCCTGTCGCTACACGGCTGGCAATCCCGCTTTTGAGTAACGAATGGAAACTGAGCCTAACGTGACCACCGATATGCCCTCCGATTTAACCGATACCCAACGCCTTGCTGTGCTCAAAAAAGCCATAAGCAACGTTATGCTGCGTGATGCACAGCGCCTGGAGCGCCGTGTAGCAGGGTTGGCGCGGCGTGTACGTGATAATAAGCCAATCGATCATGGTTTGAACGAGGTGCAGCGCGAGATTGAGCGGTCACAGCAATTACTCAACCAGCGTGAGGCGCTGAACGTAGCCTTTAACTACCCCGCTGAGCTGCCGGTCGTCGAGCGTCGGGACGATATTTTAAACGCCATTCGCGATCATCAGGTGGTGGTGGTCGCTGGAGAAACCGGGTCGGGTAAAACCACCCAGCTACCCAAAATGTGCCTGGAACTAGGACGTGGGCGGAGAGGACTAATTGGCCATACTCAGCCGCGCCGGTTAGCGGCGCGAAGCGTTGCTGGGCGGTTGGCGGAAGAGATTGAAGTCCCGCTGGGCGAGCAGGTGGGTTACCAGGTGCGCTTCACCGACCAAAGTAGCCCTACAACGTTGGTTAAGCTGATGACCGACGGTATCTTGCTGGCTGAAACCCAGCACGACCCCTTACTCATGCGTTACGACACCATCATTATTGATGAAGCGCATGAGCGCAGCCTGAATATCGACTTTCTGCTTGGTTACCTGAAAAGGCTGTTGCCCAAACGTCCCGATCTTAAAGTTATCATCACCTCGGCCACTATTGATGTAGACCGCTTCTCGGCCCATTTCGGCACACCTGATGCGCCCGCGCCGGTGATTGAGGTATCGGGGCGTACGTACCCGGTCGATGTGCACTACCGCCCTTTGGCACGTGATGAAGAAGACGAAGAAGACCGCACGCTCCAGGAGGGTATTTTGCATGCGGTCAACGAAATCGAAACCATGGAGCGTGAAAAGGGCTGGCTACATGGCCCGCGGGATGTGCTGGTGTTTCTGCCCGGCGAGCGGGAAATTCGCGAAACGGCCGATACTCTGCGGCGTGCCGATTTAAAGGGCACGGAAATTCTGCCGCTCTATGCACGCCTTTCCAATGAAGAGCAGAATCGGGTGTTTTCGGCGCATCGTGGTCGGCGGATTGTGCTCTCCACCAACGTTGCGGAAACCTCGCTGACGGTGCCGGGCATTCGCTATGTGATTGACCCTGGGTTGGTGCGCATTAGCCGCTATAGCTACCGGGCAAAAATTCAGCGCCTGCCGATCGAACCGGTAAGCCAGGCCAGCGCCAATCAGCGTAAGGGGCGTTGTGGTCGGGTAGCGGAAGGCGTGTGTATTCGTCTTTATGATGAAGAGGACTTTCTTTCCCGCCCGGCGTTTACTGACCCGGAAATTCAGCGCACCAATCTGGCCTCGGTAATCCTTTCCATGCTGGCGCTGAAGCTGGGTGATATCGAAGCGTTTCCGTTTGTGGATCCACCCGATAGCCGGTTCGTCAAAGATGGCTTCCGGCTGCTCTTTGAATTGGGCGCGGTCGATGAAGGTCAGCGCTTAAGTCCGTTGGGTCGCAAGCTGGCCAAGCTGCCCATTGACCCGCGGCTGGCACGTATGGTGCTGGCGGGTGCCGAGCGCGGCAGCTTGCGCGATGTGCTGGTCGTGGTATCCGCACTGGCCATTCAGGACCCGCGTGACCGCCCGGCCGATAAGCGCCAGGCCGCCGACCAGGCGCATCAGAGGTGGCATGACCCGGATTCCGATTTCGTGGCCCTGCTCAACCTTTGGCACGGCATTGAAAATGCTCGTGAGGCCTTGTCGGGTAATCAGCTGCGCCGCTGGTGCCGCGAACACTATATTAACTACCTGCGTATGCGCGAATGGCACGATACGTTCCGCCAGCTCCGGCAGCTGCTGCGTGATATGCAGATCGAGGTGCCTGCACCACTACCGCGGGATGAAGATGAGAGCGAAGAGCAGGCCCGTCAGGCGCGGCGCAAAACATCCGGCAAGCTGCACCAGGCTCTTCTATCCGGCTTATTGTCGAACCTGGGCACGCTGCTCGAAAATCGTGAATACCTGGGCGCACGTAACCGTAAGTTCATGATTCACCCAGGCTCGGGACTTGCCAAGAAGTCGCCTAAATGGGTTATGGCGTTTGAGCTGATTGAAACCACCAAGCTCTATGCGCGTACCGTGGCCAAAATTGATCCTCAATGGATCGAGCCGCAGGCCGAACATCTGGTCAAACGCAGCTATAGTGAACCGCACTGGGAGCAAAAGCGCGCTCAGGTTGTAGCGTTTGAGCAAGTGACGCTGTTTGGGTTGCCGATTGTGGCGCGCCGCCGCGTGCATTACGGGCCAATTGACCCTGAAGAGTCACGAAAGCTGTTTATTCGTCGCGCGCTGGTAGAGGGTGAATTCAATACGAAAGGTGCGTTTTTCGCCCATAACCGTGGGTTGATTGATGAAGTCGAGGCGCTCGAAGATCGTGCCCGTCGGCGGGATATTCTCGTCGATGAAGATACGCTGTTTGCGTTTTACGATGAGCGTGTTCCTGATGACGTTATCAACGGCAAAGGCTTCGAGCACTGGCGTAAAGAGGCGGAACGTCAGACACCCAAGCTGCTGCACTTTGATATTGAGGCGTTAAAAGCCCGTGACGCAGCCGATGTCACTCAGGCGCAGTATCCTGACCATTTAACGCTTGGCGGGGTGGCCTACCCGGTTAGCTATCATTTTGAACCCCATGCCGAGGATGACGGCGTTACCCTGACGGTGCCAGCTGCCATGTTGCCGCAACTGCCGGTACATGCTCTGGAGTGGCTGGTGCCGGGGTTATTGCGTGAGAAGTGCATTGCGCTCTTGAAATCGCTGCCCAAAAGCATTCGTCGCCAGGTGGTGCCTATTCCTGATTGGGTAGACGCTGCTTTGGAGACGCTGGTACCTGACCAACGTCCGCTAACGGAAGCGCTGGGTGAGTTTATCCGCCGCCGCACAGGCACACGGGTGCATACGGATGATTGGCGGTTGGATCTGCTTGAGCCGCATCTGATGATGAATGTTCGTGTGGTCGATCATGCGGGAAAACAGCTGGGGCAAGGGCGCAACGTAAGGGTGCTTGAACAGCGCTTTGAGGCGGCTGCCAGCGCCGGTGCGCAGGCATTAGCCGAGCAGGCAAACCAGGCACCCGCACTTGAGGGATTGCCTGACGAGCCGTTACCCGAGTCACGCGTTACCACACAGGCGGGTATTCGTGTTGAAGCTTATCCCGCGCTAGTCGCTGAGGCCGGTGAGTTTAGAGTTGCGCTGTTTGATCATCCGGCAAAAGCGCAAGCCGCGCATCAGGAAGGCGTTGCCCGTCTGGCCATTGCCCGTCAGCCTGACCAGGTTAAGGCCATCAAACGCTTACCTGATGTTGAAAAATGCGCGCTGCTGTTTGCCAAGGTAGGCAGCAAGCAGGCATTAGTGGACGATCTCTTGCTGGCGGTATTTACCCAGGTAGTTGCTCAGCATCCTCTGCCGCGCTCATCTGCTGAGTTGGTCGCGCGCCTGGACACCACTAAAGCAGAGCTTGTTGAGCATGCCGCCACGTTACTCAAACAGGTTGAAGCCGCATTGAAAGGCCATTTGGCGGTGACTAAAGTGCTTAAAGGTAAGCTCAATTTTGCACTGGCTTTGACCTACAGCGATATCAGCGCACAGATGCAGCGCTTGGTCTATCCTGGCTTCATTCGTGATGCGGACCAGTGGCTTACCGAATATCCGCGCTATACGGAAGCGGCGCTTATTCGCCTTGAAAAAGCGGCTCGTGAGCGTGGTCGTGATCATATGATGATGCACGATATTCAAGCCCTGGAAACACGCTTTGATGCCCGGCGTAAAAGCGAGCGGCGTGGGCAGGTTGAAGACCCTGAGTTAGTGGCATTTGGCTGGTGGATACAGGAGCTTCGCGTGTCACTTTTTGCTCAGCAGTTGGGAACGCTAATACCGGTATCGGGCAAACGGCTTGAAAAACGCTGGCAAGAGATAATTAGCGTTTAGAGGATGACTGGTAAAACCGGCCAATAACGCACACAGTAATGTTAAGCGCGAGCCATAGGCCTACGCCAATGATGGATGGCAAACCGCTTAGAGGAGAACAGGCATGACAAATGTGGTGATAACCGGTACGGGGCTTTATACGCCGGAACACGCCATTGATAATGCGGCTCTGGTGAGCGCATTTAATACGTGGGTCGACAATGAGAATGCGCGCTTTGCTGAAGAGATACTGCGCGGTGAGCGCGTGCCGTTAGCGCACTCCAGCAGTGAGTTCATTGAAAAAGCCTCGGGTATCAAGAGTCGTTACGTATTGGATGCCGCGGGCATTCTCGATCCTGAACGTATGCGCCCCCAGCTTCCCGTGCGGCTAAATGATGAGCCGTCCATTCAGTGTGATATGGCAACCGCGGCCGCCCGGCAGGCGCTGGAAAATGCCCAGGTAGCGCCAGAAGATATTGAACTCGTAATTGTGGCGTGTTCAAACCTGGAACGTGCCTATCCGGCCGTGGCGGTTGAAGTACAGCAAGCTCTGGGCGCAGGCGGCTATGGGTTTGATATGAACGTTGCCTGCAGTTCCGCGACGTTTGCTCTGGAAACCGCCGCGAATGCCATTGCATCGGGTAGCGTAAAGCGTGCCTTGGTGATTAATCCGGAAATATGCTCAGCACATTTAAATTTCCAAGACCGTGACAGCCACTTTATTTTCGGCGATGCTTGTACGGCTGTGGTATTAGAAAATAGTGCGGCGGCCATTGCTTGTGAGCGCTTTGAGATATTGGGCACGCGACTGGTTACTCAGTTTTCCAATGCGATTCGTAATAACGCGGGGTTTTTGAACCGTGTGACGGATAGTGATCCGCTGGCAATTGATAAACTGTTTGTGCAGGAAGGGCGGCGGGTTTTCAAGGAAGTATGCCCGCTGGTAGCTAAGCTCATTTCTGAGCATTTAGCGTCGCTTGAGCTATCGGGTAGCGATCTTAAAAAAATGTGGCTGCATCAAGCCAATCGCCATATGAATGATCTTATCGCCCGTAAGGTACTAGGTTTTGAGCCCAGCGAAACGCAGGCGCCTATCATTTTGGACCGTTACGCCAATACCAGCTCAGCAGGCTCCATTATTGCTTTTCACCTGCATCGTGATGGTTTGGAAGAGGGCGATATTGGGGTGATCTGCTCGTTTGGAGCGGGCTATAGCGCGGGTAGCGTTGTGGTGCGGCGTCAGTAATAGCATTTAAGTTTTACAAGAGGAAAGACCATGCTGCGGTTTTTAGCCAAACGGAATTCCGCCATATCCCTGCGTAATGCGGCGCTGCCTATGGTGCTGTTTGCTACGTTTGCGGTAGGCGGATGCGCCAGCACCAGTACTCAAATGACTGCCGAAGCGCACCCGGAAGATCCTTGGGAAGGCTTTAACCGCCGCGTTTTTGTGTTTAACGATGTGCTTGATCGTTATGCGTTAAAACCGGTAGCAACGGGGTACCGCACGGTCACGCCAGACCCTGTGCAGACCGGGGTGGGTAATTTTTTCTCCAACCTGGGAGAAATACGCACGGCCATCAACAGCTTGCTTCAAGGCAAGCCGGCCAATGCTGGTTTGGCAACGTCACGTTTTTTGATCAACTCAACCGTGGGTATCGGCGGACTGCTTGATTACGCGACATTGATGGAAATTAACGCAAGTGACGAGGATTTTGGACAGACCCTGGCCGTTTGGGGATGGGAAGACTCGCGCTATTTAGTGTTACCGCTTTTAGGCCCCAGCACCTTACGTGATACAACAGGGCTACCGGCGGATATGGCGGCGTATCCAACCACCTATGTGGAAGATGATGCGACTAGATTAGGTCTTCGCGCGCTTAATATTGTCGATATTCGCGCTGGATTGCTCGACCAGGAAAAACTGATTAGCGGTGATCGTTATCGGTTTATACGCGATGCTTTTCTACAGCGCCGCCAGTTTGAAATTAATGATGGCGAGTTAGGCGATGATCCTTTTGCAATGGATGACTTTGATTTCCAGGACAGCGATTTCCAGGACAGCGATTTCCAAGACAGTGATTTCGACGACAGCGACATTAGTGACGACGATTTCGCCGATTGAGGCTTAACATGGATCATTCCAAACAGCTGATTGCGGTGATCGACGAGCCGGGCCCTGACCGCAACGCGCTGGCAGAAGCGATCACCTGCGACGGCATGTGGGTGTACGCAGCAGCTGATATCGATCATCTCCCGGCAGAGACAGCGCTTATTGTGGCCCATGCGCATTCTGTTCCGCGCCAGCAGTGGTCGCAGCTAACCCGCCGCCTGCCCACCCTGGTCGTCAGCGATTCACGCGAGGATGCCGACCTTATCAAGGCCGTTGATGTAGGTCTTGTTGATTACATTGTGCACCCGCTGCGCCATGCTGAGCTGCTGCGCCGAATGATTCGTAAGGCGATTGAGTTGCATGCCCTGGCCATTGAGCGCGACCGCGATCGTGAGCGCCTGGCGGAGCTTAACGAGAGTCTCGAAACGCACCTGGCTCTTTTACGTATGGATCAGCAGAGCGGCGGTCATATACAGCGAAGGCTGCTTCCGCCCCGGCCTAAGGTGATCAACAGTATCTATTACGACTACTGGTTTGCGCCTTCGCTGTATCTGTCCGGCGACTTTCTCGATTACCAGCGTTATAACGAGCGCTACAGCGCGTTCTACTTCGCCGATGTCTCTGGCCATGGGGCCTCATCGGCGTTTGTAACTGTACTTTTGAAGTATTTGTGCAATCGATGGCTCAATGAGTGGGATGGTCTGCAGCCAGAACGCCTGCCACCGGACTGGCTGGCGGCCATGAATCGGGAGTTGCAGGGCACCGATATCGGTAAACATGCCACCTTGTTCGTCGGGGTTATTGACCATTGCTCGCATACCCTTCACTATTCGCTCGGCGCTCAGCTGCCGATGCCTTTATTGGTCGCTGATGGCCAGCTCGTTCGGCTTGAAGGAGAGGGAATGCCGGTAGGTCTTTTCCCCGATATAGAGTATCCTTCGCTGAGCTGTACTTTGCCGGCTGAATTTCGTTTATGGCTGTGTTCAGACGGTGTATTGGAATGCTTGCCGGGTAAAACGCTCGACACGCGGCTCAAGGAACTTGAGCAATTAATAAGCGAAAGTGTCACGCTTGAGCAGTTGCGCGACCGGCTAGCCCAAACAAATGCACTCCTTGCAGAAGGCGATGCAATTGATGAGGCAAACCCAGACCGCGATGCTTTACCCGATGATCTAACAATCATGATGGTGAGCGGATTTGGTCATGCTGATTGATGAAGGCCGTATTAAGGCGGCGTTCGACTCCGGTGTTTTTGTATTAAAACTCTGTGGCGATGTGCGTTTAACGCTTTGTGCCACGCTTGATAGCCAAGCACAGCGCCTTGCTGAAACGCCAGGCTTACAGACCGTAATGATAGACTTACGCGAAGCAACGAATGTTGATTCGACGGCGTTGGGCTTTTTAGCAAAAGTGGCGATGGCGGTGAAAGGGCGCCTGGCGCACCCGCCTACCATCATTGCCGATAATCCTGACGTTCGAAAAATGCTCGACGTAATGGGGTTTGCGCGTTTTTTTACGCTGATGGAAGCGCCGCTTCAGCAGACAACGGCGCTTAATAGCGCGCTGATTGAGCTGCCTGAAGAGCCTGCGGATGAAGAGGGGCTGCGCGAACGTATTCTTGAGGCGCACCGTATTTTGATGCACATGAACGAGCATAATCGGGAACAGTTTCAGCCGCTGGTTGATATGCTGGAAGCGCAAAATACCGAAGCTCAGCACTAACAAAAGCCTCCGCTCGGAGGCTTTTAATTACCTGGACGTTACGCTTTACGCAGATCGCCTAATAGCGTTTCCAGTTTGCGCTGGTCGGCCATAAATTTGCGGATACCTTCGGCTAGCTTATCCGAGGCCATTTCGTCCTCGTTCATTGCCCAGCGGAATTCACTCTGGGTTAGCGCCTCGTCTGCCGAGCTGCTTGCACCCATCGGGGTTAATTGACGTATTAGTTCGCCTTGCTGCTCGTCTAACTCGTTAAGCAGCGCGGGGGAGATCGTCAATCGATCACAACCGGCCAATGAAACAATTTCATCTATATTGCGAAAGCTTGCGCCCATTACGATGGTGGCGTAACCGTGGCCTTTAAAGTAATTGTAAATCTGCTTAACCGACTGCACGCCAGGGTCATTCTGGCCGCTGAAATCGGCATCGGGCTGATGGGCTTTATGCCAGTCAAGAATGCGCCCTACAAACGGCGATATCAGGGTAACCCCTGCATCCGCACACGCCTGGGCCTGAGCGAAACCAAATAGCAGGGTAAGGTTGGTGCGAATGCCTTCCCGTTCAAGCTGCTGGGCGGCCTGAATACCTTCCCAGGTTGATGCCATTTTAATCAGTATGCGATCTGCACCAACGCCTTTTTGGGCATAGCGCTCAATAAGCGAATGCGCTCGCGCAATCGTGGCATCGCGGTCAAACGAAAGCCTGGCGCTAACTTCAGTCGATACATAGCCGGGCACCAGTTCGCTAATTTCACTGCCGATTTCAACGGCAACGCGGTCTACCGCATCATCAATATCGGTACTTTCCTTGGCAATAACCGCAAGGCGTGCCCGACGCTGTTCCTGCTGTGCGGCCTGAAGTATCAGCGAAGGGTTCGTGGTCGCATCCTGAGGCGCAAAACGGCGAATAGCATCAAGATCGCCTGTATCGGCAACCACCGAGGTCATTTCTTTAAGTTGTGTCAGTAAGCTAGTGGCCATGCGTTGCTCCTTGCGTAGTAAGACCCTTACTGTAGCAAGGCTTGTGCTCGCTGAATATTATCCGATGGCGGTTCAGCCGATGTTGATGGTGCTGGCTGCCAAATAAACCCATCTTTGGGTATTTCGTCGGCGACTTTAAAGCGTGCTGCCTGTTCGCGCATACTTTGCGCTGCGGTTTCAAGCGACATGGCATTCTGCGCGGTGGTTTCAACCTGCTGGGCATTGGCCCGATTTACCTGGGTCTGTTCGTGCAGGGTCGAATTAAGGTGCTCTATATGGCGGTGCTGTTCGTTGGCGGCGTCAGCGATCTGGAGCATTATGCTATTGGCCTGTTCGGTAGACTCGACAATCGCTTGCATGCCTTGGCTCGCTTGGGTCGACAAGGTTTGGCCCTGGGCAATACTGCTACCCGACGCTGCCAGCAAGGCTTGAATTTGGCGCGCGGCCTCCGCACTTCTCGAGGCCAACAGGCGGACTTCGTCGGCCACAACGGCAAACCCCTTGCCTTGCTCACCCGCACGGGCAGCTTCTACCGACGCGTTCAAGGCCAGGATATTGGTTTGAAAGGCGATGGAGTCGATCACGTTGACGATCTCATCCACTTTCTTGGAGCGGGCATGGATTTCCTGCATGGTGGTAAGAAATTCAGCCATTATCTTGCTGCCATCCTGGGTTTGGGCCGCCGCCGTTGCGGTAAGCTGGGTGGCATCAGCAGCGTAACCGGCGGTGGTGGCCACGTTCTCTGTCAGTTCGTCAAGATTGGCCGCCGTGGTCTCGTGAAACGAGTTTTGCTGGCGGGTTCGAATGGCCAGGTCCTCATTGCCTAACGCTAAACGTTGTGCACTATCGAAGATGTGATGGCTATTGTCATGCAGTTGGGAGACGGTATTGATCAACGCGCCCTGCATATGATCGAGCGCCTGATAGAGCTGACCAATCTCATTATTGCCTCGCTGAGGAACCCCTACGCTTAAATCGCCCTGCGCCATGGTTCGAAAATGGGTGATCAGGTGATTGATGGGTGATAACAAGTGGCGTTGGCCAATCCATGCCATTAAGCCCAGCAGCCCCAGAGCAAGGCCCATGCCTCCCAGCAGCAACTGCCCGATAAACTGGGCGCGGTGCCCGGCTGTGGTCATTAAATCGGTGCCTTGGCGGTCGGCAAGTTGATAAAAGGCGCGGGCTTGCTGGGTGAATGCCTGGCTATTGGATAAGGCAATGAGTGTCAGTTGGCGGTAATTGGCACGATCACCGGCTTGAACAGCGCTTAGCTGCTCCTGCATAGTGCTCATCAGTGCCGTGGCCTGCTGCTCAATAGCGTTGCGCAGCGCTTGATTAGACGTTTCTGCGCTTGCTTCCAGAAACGTTGCCAAGGCCAGAGACATTTCAGAAAGCTCATGTTCAACCGCCTGAAGCGCCTCTACTGGGTCCCCAAGTGAGGGGCGTAGCTGACGTTCCAGCGCTCGGTCCAGGCGGTGTAGCCCTTCAAGACCGGCTATATGCAGTCGGTTTAGCGATGACGACTGCTGAACATTCACTTGCTCAAGAACTGCCAGATCATGTTGGCTCTGTTGCATCACTTTCCACGTTAGTAGTGCAAACATAAGCACGCATAGCGCAACGAGAAATAGGCCTGCCAGGCTTAACCAGCGAAGGGAAATATTGCTTAACGCTTTAAGACTCATACTGTCCTCGATAGCTATCGTTAAAGACTTATGAATCAGAGGCTAGGGGTTTTATGTTTCAGTTTTAGGCGCCTTCGGTGCTTAATCTTCGCTGTCACTGTATTATTAGCGGCCTATCGTTCGGCTACTTTGCTTAATGATTCCCGAATAATTCAAGAAGTCCCATGGAACTGAATCCTCGCCGGGTCGCTATATTGGTGGCGGCCAATACGGCGTTAGCCCCGTTTGCGATTGATGCCTATCTGCCTGCGATCGGCATATTGGCCGACTCAATCGGTGCCAGCATTCACCATACGGAACTGTCCATTAGTGTGTTCTTGTTTGGTTTTGCGATTGGCCAGCTGTGTTTTGGTCCGCTTTCCGACCGGGTAGGGCGCAAGCCGGTATTGCTAGGTGGCTTAACGGTATTCATGTTGGCCAGTTTGATGATTACTACTGCCGATAGTTTAACCACGCTTTTACTTTGGCGGTTTGTACAAGCGTTGGGCGGCGGTGCCTGTGTGGTGAACTCGGCCGCGATAGTGCGCGACTGCTTCAGCGGGCGTGAGGCGGCGAAAGTGATGTCTACCATGGCTATGATCATGATGTTGGCGCCTTTGGCGGCCCCCGCCGTGGGCAGCCTGCTGCTACATGTCGCTGGCTGGTGGCTGATTTTCGTCTTTCTTGCCGTATATGCAGGTTTTTTACTATGGCTGTTAGGCACCCGACTTCCCGAAACCCGGGATATGACGTTACCGGCGGCGTCGCCCCGTCAGGTAATCAGAAACTACGCAAGCGTACTGTGCCATCGGGAAGGCATGGGTTATATCTGCGCCGTTGCTGCCTCGTTTGCAGGGCTTTTCGCTTTTGTCACCGCATCACCGTTTGTTTACCTTGATTACTTCGAGCTATCGCCCGGTATCTATCCGGTAGTATTTGGGGTGAATGTCGTGGTCATTGCGCTCTCCAATCGCGTCAATATCCATTTATTGCGCAAGCGCACGCCGCAACAAAATCTACGCCTGGGGTTAACGGTACAGCTTGTGGCGGCGCTGGCACTCGTGTTGGTGACGGCGCTGAATATGGCATCGCTTTATACCGTTGTGCCGTTGATTATGCTCTTTACGGGAATGATCGGTCTGATTACCCCCAATGCGATTTCGTCCCTGCTGGATCACTTTGGGCATATCAGCGCAACGGCCACTGCCCTATTGGGAGGCATTCAGTTTAGCTGTGGGGCGCTGGCAGGCTTTCTGGTCGGGGCATTTGAAGTGGCGCACCTGTGGCCAATGGTGCTGACCATGCTGGGTGCTTCCTTGCTTGGGAATGTGGGCGTGCGACTGCTAACGGTTAAACCTGCCCGTTATGTCTAGCTTTGTTTGGCAGCCTGACGCCGACAAGATTACCCATCGCCTTGATAGGCGCCTGCTTCAATACGCCTCCTTTGCGCTATGTACAGCAGCAGCCGGGCTGTTGCTGTAGATCGTTCGGACTCTTTGCCAAGATTTTTTTGACTGTCATATTTCTGCAATCGTTTGTGTGCAAACTCCTCTTTGTGAAAGGCCAGAAGGCCAATTTTTCGGTAAGCAGTGGCTGACCGGATATTAAAACCAAAGGGGAGCTCGACGTGAAAAAGCAGATGCTAAGTGTTGCAGTAGTAGCCGGTCTAGCCGCCAGTGTCTCAACCGCCGCCATGGCACGTGACACTATCCAGATTGCGGGTTCTTCTACCGTGCTGCCGTTTGCAAGTATCGTAGCGGAAGAGTTCGGTAATACTTACTCTGAGTTCAACACGCCGGTCGTTGGTTCTGGTGGTTCTAGCGGCGGTCTGCGCCAGTTCTGCCAAGGCGTTGGCGAAAACACTATTGATATCGCTAATGCTTCACGTCCAATCCGCAGCGGCGAAATCGAAAGCTGTGGCGAGAACGGCGTTAACGAAATTCTTGAAATCAAATTTGGCTATGACGGCATTGTATTCGCCTCGCGTCTTGACCGCGCCGAGTTTGCCTTGACGCCTGAGCACGTATTCAAAGCAGCCGCTGCACAGTTGCCGCAAGATGGCGAACTGGTTGATAACCCCTACACCCGCTGGTCTGAAATTGACTCAAGCCTCCCGGATCAGGAAATCGTTCTGGTAATTCCTGCCTCCAACCATGGCACCCGCGAAGTATTCGAAGAGAAAGTCGTGCACCCAGGCTGCGATACTGTGGCTGAAGTGGAAGACGACGCCTGTAACAACCTGCGTGGCGATGGCCGTATCGTAGAGATCGCAGGCGACTACACTGAAACGCTGGCCCGCCTGGATGCTCAGGAAGACGCGGTAGGTGTTTTCGGTCTGAGCTTCTATGACCAAAACCGTGACCGTCTACAGGTTGCAACCGTTGACGGCGTAACGCCAAGCCTGGAAACCATCGGTTCTGGCGAGTACCCGGTTTCTCGTCCGCTATTCTTTTACGTGAAGGGCGAGCACCTGGACGTGATTCCTGGCCTGGCTGAATACACTGAGTTCTTCCTGAATGAAATGATCTCTGGCTACGGCAGCCCGCTGGAAGACGCTGGCTTGATTCCTATGGATGAAGAAGAGCGCGCCGAAGCGCTAGAACAGTTTCAGTCACGCACGGTAGCCACTGCCGAGTAAGCTGAACGGTTCAGGTTTTCAAGTTAATTAGGTCTGTTTTACGCCAGCATCGAAGCGTTGATGCTGGCGTTTAAACGTAGGAAGTCATAGGCGGAGAAATAATGAGCAACCTTGCCTTGATAGCCACGCTGCTGGTAATGATGGCCTTGGCATACCACTTGGGCTTGACTCGCAGTCGCGCGGTTGCGGCAGAGCACGATGTACGGATGCATTCTCGGCCCGGTTATTATGGTGTGCTGGTAGCCCTTTGGTGTGGACTGCCCGCACTGGCCATCTTCTTGTTGTGGTCTTTTTTGGCGCCACAGTTAATCGATATGCTAGTCACTCAGCAGTTGCCAGTCGACTTGGTGGCAGGGCTTAGTGATCGTGAGTTACAAACCCTGTTGCGTCGTGTGACTGCATTGGCCAACGGACAGGGTGTGTCTGGTGGGGGAAGCTCTGAAGAGCTAGCCGCCGCGACACATATGGCAAGGCTGCAAACTATTGAGAACTTTAGTTTGGTCGCCTTGATGGCCGTACTGGTCGTGGTCGGCCTGATTGTTGCCCGGCGGCGCATCTCGCCTAGCTGGCGCGCCCGTAATCAGGTAGAGCGCGTTATCATGTTTGCTTTGGCGGCAAGCTCTGCCGTGGCCATCTTTACCACTATTGGCATTGTGCTTTCCATGCTGGGTGAGGCGCTGCGGTTTTTTAGCTTCATCAGCCCCGCAGAGTTCTTTTTTGGCACGGTCTGGAACCCCCGGTTCAGCACGGCGGGTACTTCAAGTCAGGGCGATTTTGGTTTACTGCCGCTTTTATGGGGAACGATGATGGTCAGTACCATCGCGCTCCTGGTCGCCATTCCTGTGGGCCTGATGACCGCTATTTACATGGCGGAATATGCACCCCCTTGGCTGCGTAACGTAGCCAAGCCAGTGATCGAAATTCTGGCGGGTATTCCGACCATTGTTTACGGCTTCTTTGCATTGATCGTAGTGGGGCCGTTCCTGTCCAGCGTCGGTGACCTGATCGGTATCAATATTCGCACGACCAGCGCGCTGACGGCGGGCCTGGTAATGGGGATCATGATTATTCCGTTCGTTTCCTCGCTTTCTGACGACATTATTACCCAGGTGCCTAAATCACTGCGCGATGGCGCGCTGGGCCTGGGGGCAACCAAATCAGAAACGATTCGTCAGGTGGTGCTACCTGCCGCACTTCCAGGCATTGTGGGCGCATTTTTGCTGGCGGCGAGCCGGGCGATTGGTGAAACCATGATCGTGGTATTGGCTGCGGGTAATAACCCCGTGCTGCATGCCAATCCTTTTGAGGCCGTTTCGACCATTACCGTCACGATCGTCAATCAGTTGACCGGGGATATGGACTTCGCAAGCCCGCAGTCGCTTGTCGCGTTCGCCTTGGGTCTTACCCTCTTCGTTATCACGCTGGGGTTAAACGTCATCGCACTGGTTGTCGTGCGTAAATACCGCCAGCAATACGAGTAAGTGACTATGTCCATATCGATTGAGCAGCGTCGTCAGCACCGGCTTATGACGATCGAAAAATCGCTGGCGAAGCGTCACCGCAAGGAGAACGTCTTCCGGCGCCTGGGTCTGATGGCGGTAATTACCGGCATGACGCTGGTGGCTATCCTGTTTGCCAGTATTCTTATGCGCGGTGTGCCCGCCTTTTGGCAGGCAACGTTTTATGTAGACGTATATTTTGACCCTGAAGTGATTGAGCTTGAGCCAAAACCTGAACGTGAAAGCGGTGAAAGCCAGTTTGCGTTTGATGAGCGTTACACACAGTGGATGACTAGAGCTGGCCTGGTGAACTGGCAAGCGATTATTGATCGCGCCGTTGAAGACGCGCTGGGTGAAGAGGTTGAGCCACGTCAGCTAAGAGATTTACGGGCCCTGGTCACCTCCGGCGAGCGTTATGCACTGCGTGACCGGTTTGTGGAAGACCCATCGCTGCTCGGCCAGACCGTTGAACTTAAGATGTTGGCAAGCGCAAACGTGGATGTGTGGATCAAAGGCAATATTGATCGTGACCTGCCCGATGCCCGTCAGCAGCTAAGTGCTCAAACCCGTGCCTGGGCCGACCAGCTTGATGAACAGGGCGTTATTCGTAATTCGTTTAGCACCTCGCTGTTTTTAAATACCGATTCCCGCAGTTCGCTGGCTTCGGCAGGCTTGGCTGGCGCCTTTATGGGCTCGCTATTTATGATGATGGTCGTCATTGCGTTGTCAGTGCCGCTGGGGGTCTCAAGCGCGATTTATCTGGAAGAGTTTGCGCCTAAAAATCGCCTGACCGACCTGATTGAAATCAACATCAATAACCTGGCGGCAGTGCCTTCTATCGTATTTGGTTTGCTGGGCGCATCGATATTTATCGGTTATTTACGTTTGCCCCTCTCGGCGCCATTGGTAGGTGGCTTGGTACTGACGCTGATGACGCTGCCGACTATTATTATCGCTACTCGCGCTTCACTGCGCTCAATCCCGCCGTCTATTCGTCAAGCGGCGTTGGGCATAGGGGCATCGCGGGTGCAAACGGTATTTCATCACGTGCTGCCGCTGGCATTGCCGGGCATTTTAACTGGCTCCATTCTAGGGGTTGCTCAGGCGCTGGGTGAAACGGCACCGCTACTGCTGATCGGTATGAACGCGTTTGTGGCTAACGTACCGGGCACACCGTTAGATCAATCAACCGCCTTGCCGGTACAGATTTACCTATGGCAGGGCAATGAGCTACGTAATTTCTTTGAAGCGCGCACGTCGGCAGCCATTATTGTGCTGCTAGGGTTAATGCTGAGCTTGAATGCGTTGGCGATTTGGTTGCGTAAAAAATTCGAAACGAGGTGGTAAGTGAATATTCCTGCACAGCCTATGGCAACATCTTCAGTAAGCGTTGGCGGCGGTGAAAGCCGCGTGAGCAAAGCCAAAGATAAAGTCAAAATGAACGCCGAGAATGTCAAAGTCTTCTACGGCGACGCTCAGGCGATTAACGGTATCGATCTGGATATCTATGAAAACGAAGTGCTGGCCTTTATCGGCCCTTCGGGCTGCGGTAAATCGACATTTTTACGTTGCTTGAACCGTATGAATGACACGATTGATATCTGTCGGGTTGAAGGCAAAATTACCCTGGATCAAAACGATATCTATGCACCTGATCGCGACGTGGTACTGCTTCGCGCCCAGGTAGGCATCGTATTCCAGAAGCCTAACCCGTTCCCCAAATCCATCTATGAAAATATTGCCTACGGACCGCGCTTGCATGGTTTGGCGCGCCGCAAGGCAGAGCTTGATGATATTGTCGAGAGCAGCCTGCGCCGCGCAGGACTTTGGGAAGAGGTAAAAGATCGCCTGGATAAGCCCGGCACGGGGCTTTCTGGTGGTCAGCAGCAGCGTTTATGTATTGCGCGTACCGTGGCGGTAAGCCCGGATATTATTCTGATGGATGAGCCTTGCTCTGCACTCGACCCCATTGCGACCGCGAAAGTAGAGCAGCTGATCGATGAGCTAAGCGAGAGCTATACCATCGTGATGGTTACCCATAATATGCAGCAGGCCGCCCGTGTTGCAGACCGCACCGCCTTCTTCCATATGGGCGACCTGGTGGAAGTGGATACCACGGATCAGATATTCACCAACCCTCAAGATCAGCGTACCCACGACTATATTACCGGACGCTTTGGGTAAGACGTCATTCGGCTCCTTACTCTTACCTTTGAACTTCGAAGAGTAGGGTAGCCTGACTAGGGCCAACGCCTTTCGGATAGAAAGGCGTTGGCTAGCACTTGGCGTATCAGTCTATCAGTTCAACCGCGACTGCCGTCGCTTCGCCTCCGCCAATACATAAGCTCGCAATGCCGCGTTTACCGCCTTTTGTGCGCAAGGCATGAATAAGGGTGGCAATAATTCGTGAGCCGGTTGAGCCAATCGGATGGCCTTGAGCACAAGCGCCACCAAACACGTTTACCTTTTCGTGCGGTAAGCCTAAATCATCCATTGCCATCAGCGTGACGATGGCAAAAGCTTCGTTGATTTCAAATAAGTCGACATCACTTACATCCCAGTCGAGCTTTTTCAACAGCTTTTCGATGGCGCCAACCGGGGCAATGGTAAATTCGCTCGGATGACGTGAGTGAGTGGCGTGGCCCAGCATTCTGGCCAGCGGCTTTGCGCCATGCCGGTCTGCCGCTGCCTGGCTTGCCAGTATGAGCGCTGAGGCGCCATCGGAGATCGAACTGGCATTGGCGGCAGTAATCGTGCCGTCTTTGGCGAAGGCCGGGCGCAGCTGGCGAATTTTATCCAGCTTGGCCTGAAAAGGCTGCTCGTCGTGCTCAACTCGCGTTTCGCCCTGGCGCGTGGATACCGTGACAGGCACCATTTCAGCCGCCAGATGGCCGGCATTCGTGGCTTCCATGGCGCGCTCAAGCGAGGCAATCGCGAAGTCGTCTAGGCGCTCGCGGCTATAGTCGCGCTGGGTCGCAATATCCTGGGCAAATACGCCCATCAGCTTGCCCGTTTCAGCATCTTCCAGGCCGTCTAAAAACATATGGTCTTTGAGTTCGCCATGGCCTAGCCGATAGCCGCCGCGTGCCTTGGTAAGCACATGGGGCGCGTTGGACATGGACTCCATACCCCCAGCCAGAAGAATTTCACCGCTTCCCGCTTTAATCAGGTCATGGGCGAGCATGGCGGCCTTCATGCCTGAGCCGCATAGTTTGTTGATCGTAGTGGCGCCGCAGGCATCCGGAATACCGGCCTGGCGCATGGCTTGACGGGCAGGCCCCTGTTTAACGCCAGCGGGCAGGACGCAGCCCATGATGCCTTCATCGATAACGTCTGGCGTAATGCCGGCACGTTCAATGGCGGCGCGGATCGCCGCCGCGCCTAGCTCAGGGGCGCTCATGCTGGATAAGCTACCCATCATGCCTCCCATTGGAGTCCGTGTGGCGGCAAGAAACACGATGTCGGTAGGGTTACTCATGATCTAACTCCTTTCAATTTATTATGATTATCAGGCTGAGTGGCAAGCGATGCGTTGACCCACTGGCGGGGCTGTGGTTTTCTCTGGGTAACCAAGCAAGCGCTAGTGTGAATTATATGAATGTAATGAATGCATCACCTCGCCGCAAGGAGCTAACGCGGCTGGCTGCTCAGCTATTTGTACAAGAAGGTTTTGATCGCACTACCGTGCGCATGCTGGCGCAGGAAATGGGAATTAAATCGGGCAGCCTGTTTCACCACTTTAAAGACAAGCAGGAAATTCTGGCCGCCGTCATTGAAGAGGGCACGCAGAATGCCCTGATGATCGCCCGTCAATCGATAGAGCGCTGCTCGGCTGACCCGGAAACCCGCTTGCGCGTCATGGCCCGTGCTCATCTGGAAACGCTGTTTGCGGATCGCAATGCGCATGTCGTCGCGCTTTTTGAATGGCGCCGGCTCGACCCGGCGGCCAGCGCGCATTTAAGCCATCTTCGAGATGCTTATGAAGCGCTTTGGGTACAGGTGATTGACGATGCGCTGGAGGCGGGGCTTATTCACGGTGATCGCTTTCTCGTCTCGCGGTTTGTGCTAGGGGCTTTGAACTGGACCGTACGCTGGTACGACCCTAACGGAGCGCGTACTCCGGATGACCTTGCCGATGAGCTGGTCGCCATGATCATGGCTCGCTAAAGCGTTACTCATTATTGATGCGCCGCTCTTGGCGAGTCTTACCTGTTTTTATTTTCCTCGACCAACGTATAAGCGTTAAAACGCTGTGGATAGCTTGCGCTTCCAGCGGATTGCTTTTAGCGTGTGAGTATCTCAAGGCTTCCGTTAACGTAAACTGAAAATAAAAAGTATAACGTAGAACGCTGCCTTCCTTCTGTATCAAGACTGCTCATTACCAACAACATAAGAGAGCCATCATGACAGAGATATCGGCATCACTTCCCGAGTATTCGGAGTACCTTAAACGTTTCTCAACTGATCAAATGATTGCCAGGTTAGATGACCGTCAGGACGGCAAGCTCAATGCCTTTGAAGCGTGCTGCGGCCGACATATTCGGGAAGGGCGTGGCGATGTGCTGGCGCTGGTACATGAAGATACTCAAGGGGTAACGCATACGTTGACGTATGCTGAGCTGGATCAACAAAGCTCCCACCTGGCTGGTTGGCTGCTCGCCCAAGGCCTGAAAGAGGGTGATCGCGTCGCCTGCATGTTGCCCCGCTCAGCGGCATTGCTAGTGGCCGTGCTGGCAACGTGGCGCATTGGTGCCGTTTATCAGCCGCTGTTTACGGCATTTGGCCCTGATGCGGTGGACTATCGGCTCGGCCGAGCCGACACCAAGCTGGTGATTACCGATCACGCTAACCGCTTTAAATTCGATGGTTTAAGCCAATGCCCGCCAATGCTCGCGGTAGGCGGTGCGACGCCTGAACATGCAGATGACCAGGACTGGCAGGCTGCCCTGGCGCATGCGTCCATGACGAGTGAACCCCCCAGGCTTGAGCCAGGTCAGCCTTTTTTGCAGATGTTCACCTCCGGAACCGTCGGGAAGCCCAAAGGCGTGGCCGTGCCCCTTTCGGCAATGACCGCCTTTGCGCTGTACATGGAACTTGCCATTGATCTGCGTAGCGACGACCGTTTCTGGAATATGGCAGACCCCGGCTGGGCCTATGGCCTCTACTATGCGATTGCCGGGCCGCTGCTGCTTGGTGTTACCACACATTTTTGTGAAGCAGGCTTTAGTGCCGAAGGCGCGCTCGATTTTATGAAGCGCCACCGGATTACCAACTTTGCCGCCGCGCCCACCGCCTATCGTTTAATGAAGGCTTCAGGCCTTTTCGACGATGCCCATCAAACCTTGGAACTGCGCGCGGCGAGTTCAGCCGGTGAGCCTCTTAATACAGAAGTTGTTACCTGGGTAGAAAGATCGCTGGGCTGCTTGGTAATGGACCACTATGGCCAAACCGAAACGGGAATGACCTGCAACAATCACCATACTCTTGAGCACCCTAAGCATGTTGGCGGGATGGGGGTGCCTCTACCTGGCTATCGCTTGGCGATTCTGGATGCGGAGTATAACGAGTTGCCTCCGGGGGAACCGGGTGTCCTGGCTGTTGATATTGCCAAGTCTCCTGCGCATTTTTTCCAAGGCTACACCTGGCAGGAAAAAGACCCCTTCGTGAAGGGCTATTACTTAACCGGTGATGTGGTGATTCGTAATCAGGATGGCTCGTTTCAATTTGCGGGCCGTGACGACGACATTATTACTACCGCTGGCTATCGGGTAGGACCTACTGATGTGGAGAACAGCGTAATGACTCACCCCGCCGTGGCGGAGTCGGCGGCCGTTGGTCAGCCGGATGATATTCGTGGTGAGGTCATTAAATCCTACATTGTGCTGCGCGATGGCTATGAGGCCAGTGATGCTCTGGCTGATGAAATTCGTCAGCAGGTACGGGAACGGCTATCGACCCATGCCTTCCCCCGCGTGATCGAGTTTGTGGAAGAGCTGCCTAAAACGCCTAGCGGTAAAATTCAGCGCTTCAAGCTGCGTGCTCAAGCGGCTGAGCAAGCCAGCCATAACAAATAATCAATTAAGGAAGAGTCATTATGCAGGTAAAGGAAGGCACGTTTTTGATAACCGGTGCCGCCTCGGGGCTAGGCGCTGCAACTGCTGAGCGGTTGGCGGCCGCTGGCGCCAAGGTGGTGCTCTGCGACTTAAATGACAGCGTCACCAGTCATGCCGCCAAGCTCGGCGAGCGAGCCAAAGCCTGTATGGCTGACATTACGTCTTCTGAACAAATGCAGCAGGCGTTCGATACCGCCGTTGCGTTCGGCGGACAGAGCGGGCTTTCCGGGGTTATTCACTGTGCTGGTGTGGTCAGTGTCGCCAAGCTGGTGGATCGCGAGGGCAATCCTGCTGATCTTGAAGCCTATGCGAAAACCATTCACATTAATTTGGTAGGCACCTTTAACGTTATGCGTTTAGCGGCTGCGGCAATGGCGAAAAATACACCAACGCAAAGCGGTGAGCGTGGGGTGATTATTAATACGGCCTCTATTGCCGCTTTTGATGGACAAGTGGGGCAGTGTGCTTACAGCGCTTCTAAAGCGGGCGTAGTAGGGATGAGCTTGCCCGCTGCTCGAGAGCTTTCCCGGCATGCAATCCGTGTCATGGCAATTGCACCAGGTGTGTTCGAAACGCCGATGATGAGTGAAATTCCCGATGAGGCCGCCCAGGCGCTCGCTGCCGCCGTGCCGTTTCCCAAGCGTCTGGGTAAGGCGGCTGAGTTTGCTCAGTTGGCCGAGCAGATTATTGTAAACCCGATGCTAAACGGAGAAGTAATTCGCCTGGATGGCGGTATCCGTATGCAGTAGCGGTATCCGTATCTGGTAATTATGCAGGGGTTGTTTAAACGAGAACTCGCCAGCGATTACGCTGGCGAGTTTTTTGCTTTTTAAGTGGCTACTCATCAGTACTTCGACCAAAGAATGAGCCAAATCGACGGTTAAATTCAAACGCTCGCTTGACTCGAAACGTGGGGAGCGCTAGTTTTCAAACATGTGTTTGAAAGCCGCTTCTAAACCTAGTGCTGCTTTCAGCCCCCAGCTTTGGAGAAGTGCGATGCCCAGTTATCAGGCCCCTCTACGTGATATGCGTTTCGTAATGGACGAGATGCTCGATTACCCTGCGCATTACGCCGCATTGCCCAGCGGTGACGATGCGTCGTCCGATGTAGTAAGCGCCATCTTGGAAGAAGGCGCGCGTTTTGCGCGTGATGTACTACTGCCCATTAATCAAAGTGGTGATGAAGAAGGCTGCCGGCTAGAAGCGGGGGAGGTCAAAGCACCTAACGGTTTTAAAGAGGCGTACCAGCAGTATGTTGAAGGTGGCTGGCCCAGCCTGGCGGCCGACCCTGAGCATGGGGGGCAGGGGCTCCCACCGTCATTGGCCATGATGCTTTCGGAAATGATCTGCGCGACCAACCTGGCCTGGGGTATGTATCCAGGGCTTTCGCATGGGGCGGCCGACGCACTGCGTCACCATGGTACGGATGAGCAGCAAAGCACCTATTTAACCAAGCTGGTTGAAGGGGTGTGGACTGGTACCATGTGTTTGACTGAGCCTCACTGTGGTACTGATCTAGGTCTGATCAAGACCCGTGCGGTGCCTGCTGATGGGGACGCTTATACGCTTACCGGTACCAAGATATTTATTTCGGCCGGTGAGCATGACCTGGCAGAAAATATCGTGCATCTGGTGTTGGCGAAACTGCCTGATGCACCAGAAGGCTCGAAAGGTATTTCGTTATTTGTGGTGCCCAAGTTCTTACCCGACGCCGACGGCAACCCCGGAAAGCGCAATGGCGTCACCTGTGGCTCCCTTGAGCACAAGATGGGGATTCATGGTAACGCAACGTGCGTGATGAACTTTGATGGCGCGACCGGCTATCTGGTAGGCACGCCCAATAAAGGGTTGGCGTGTATGTTTACCATGATGAACGCTGCGCGCCTGGGCGTGGGTATCCAGGGGCTTGGCTTGATTGAAGCCAGTTTCCAGAACTCGCTCAGTTACGCTCGCGACCGCCTGCAAATGCGTAGCCTTTCGGGTAAGCAGGCGCCAGAGAAGCCCGCTGATCCGATCATCGTCCACCCCGATGTACGCCGTATGCTGCTAACGCAAAAAGCCTTTGCCGAAGGCGGACGTATGCTGGTGCTGTATGCCGCCCAACTGTTGGATACGGTGGAGCATGGCAAGCCGGGTGAAGACAAAGAGCGTGCTGAAACTTTACTCGGACTACTAACGCCTATCGTTAAAGCTTTTTTAACCGAAGTCGGTTTTGAAAGCACTAATGAAGGCGTACAGATTTTTGGCGGCCACGGTTTTATTAAAGAGTGGGGGATGGAGCAGCTAGTGCGCGATGCGCGTATTACTCGTCTCTATGAAGGCACTACCGGCATCCAGGCGTTAGACCTGCTGGGGCGCAAGGTGCTTATGAGTCAGGGCGAGTCGCTTAAGGTATTCACCAAAGAGATTCACAAGTTCTGTAAAGCCGAAGCCGATAATCCTGCTCTTAAGGAATTTATTACGCCGTTGGCCAAGCTCAATGCCGAATGGGGTGAGCTGACCATGGGAATTGGTATGAAGGCGATGCAAGATCGTGAAGAGGTAGGTGCAGCAAGTGTCGACTACCTGATGTATTCCGGCTATGTAGCGCTTGCCTACCTGTTTGCCCGTGCCGCGAAGCAGGCATCCATGTCTCTTGAAGGCGATGACAAGGCGTTTTATGCCGCCAAGCTCAATACCGCACGTTTTTACTATCAGCGATTATTGCCGCGCACTAAAGCGCATGCGCAAATGATCCAGGCGGGTGCTACAAGTTTGATGGCCATCTCCAGCGAAGATTTCGGGCTGGGGTTTGAAATCTGATAGATAGCTAATGAATGACTAACAGTTACATGCTGTTAGTGAAGTACTGTTAACTAAGTACTCTGTTCGGTGGTTTGCGGCAGGCTCATTGTGTGGAGCATCTCCATAAAACGAGTCTTGCCGCTTTTTTTATGGGCTGAGTGAACTTTTCGAAATAGTGCTTGCCAAAGTCCTGGCGAATCCGTAAAGTACGCATCCGCTGCCGGGGACGCCAAGCGTTACCAGCGGTGAATGAAGGTGAAAACCTTCGGTTTGTCAGGAGGTTAGCGAGATTTACGCCGCTCACTTCACCCGCTA